>JBEBRF010000012.1:0-38961 GCA_040394975.1 Aequorivita soesokkakensis | reverse complement strand
AACATTGCTTCTTTGGGAGGTGACAGCTATTATGGCGGTTTGGGCAGCCTTGGATCCCGTACGAGTTTTCACATTGGTGGTGTTGCTGAAATTCCACTTATGGGGAAATTCGCTTTGCAACCCGAACTATTATACTCCTCTGAAGGTTCAGACTGGAGCTTTGGATCTTTTGGAGACGGCACCAAATTAGATTATATCAGGGTGCCCGTTTTGGCTAAATATTTTATCATTGAAGGTTTGAGTGCCGAGGCCGGGCCTGTATTTGGTGTTTTGGTCAAGGCCGAGGGAACTTTCTATAATGACGATGATGACTTAGTGAGTGGTGATGCTAAGGATATATACAAAAGTTTTGATGCACAATTTGCCATCGGCGCTTCCTATCGTTTGAACATGGGCGTTTTCTTCAGTCTTCGTTATAACAAAGGCTTGCTGAACGTAAACGAAGAATACAAAGTTTTTGATTATACCTATAATACTGGTAAAAACCAAAACAACGTATTCCAAATTTCCGCTGGATATTCATTCTAAGCCACTTTTACATATTATTTTAAAAAGCAGGAACAACGTTCCTGCTTTTTTATCCCACCATATTTACACTATGAAATAATAATCATCAACGTCCCCAACCTAAACCTGCTCGGTAAAACGTGAAAACGGAATTAGGCAACAATAGAATCATCCCGCGTTTTGGGTGGTTTATCTTAACATTATTTATAAATAAGTTTATATTTGCTTAATTAATAACTAAAAACAATTTTATTATGAAAAAAATCTTACTTTTTGCTGCAGTTGCAGGTTTATCTTTTACAGCAGTTCAATCACAAAATATCCGTTTTGGAGTAAAAGGGGGAGTTAACTTTTCATCCGTAAATGGAGATGATTTTAAAGAGGCTGATGGAGTAACAGGGTTTCATATTGGAGCGGTTGCAAAAATTGGCTTTACAGAATTGTTAGCATTGCAACCTGAACTTTTGTTTTCAGCACAAGGATATTCTGTTGACACACCATGGGACGATGTGCAAGTAAGACTTGGCTATATTACCTTACCCGTTATGGCGGATTTTACTATTGTTGAAGGTTTGAGTCTACAAGGTGGACCTCAATTTGGATTCAATGTTGTTAATGGATATAAATTTGATGGAGAAGATTGGGAAGAGTTTGAAGACGATGAAGGGCCTGAAACTTTCGATTTCGGCGTGGGTATAGGTGCACAATATGTGTTGCCTTTTAATTTATTTTTTCAAGCTCGTTATGTAATTGGAGTTACAGATATTGATAAGGACGCGAAAGGAAAGAACTCAGTTATAAGTTTATCCGCCGGATACTTCTTTAACTAATCCTTTTCAAATAATATTTAAAAGCGGAAGTAAAGTCTTCCGCTTTTTTTATTTAATATATTTACGATATGAAAATAATAATAATCAACGGCCCCAACCTAAACTTGCTCGGCAAGCGTGAAAACGATATCTACGGAAATGAGACGTTCAATGATTTTTTTGAAAAACTTCAGGAGAAATATGTTGAGGTGGAACTTTCCCATTTTCAATCAAATATTGAAGGCGAACTGATTGATAAAATTCAAGAGGTAGGTTACTCCTTTGATGGAATTATTCTGAATGCTGCCGCTTATACGCACACTTCCGTAGCAATTGCAGATGCAGTTCGCGCAATAAAAACGCCCGTAATTGAAGTTCATATTTCCAATACTTTTTCAAGGGAAGATTATAGGCACAAAAGCTACATTTCACCAAATGCGAAAGGCGTTATTATCGGTTTTGGTTTGCAGAGCTATGAATTGGCGTTGCAAAGCTTGGCCCCCTAACCCCCGAAGGGAGAATATTTAAACAATAAAAAAAAAGCTCCATCTGGAGCTTTTTTATATTGAATTCCTAGGTTCCCCCTTCGGGGGTTAGGGGGCTTTATAAATGAATCACTTCCCCATAAGCATCCGCAACGGCTTCCATTACGGCTTCGCTCATTGTTGGGTGCGGGTGGATAGTTTTTAAAACTTCGTGGCCGGTGGTTTCAAGTTTTCTTCCCAAAACGGCTTCGGCAATCATATCGGTAACGCCAGCGCCAATCATGTGGCAGCCCAGCCATTCGCCGTATTTTGCGTCAAAAATTACTTTTACGAAACCATCCTTTTCCCCGGAAGCACTTGCTTTTCCGCTTGCGCTGAATGGGAATTTTCCAACTTTCAGTTCATATCCGGCTTCCTTTGCCTGTTTCTCGGTCATACCAACGCTTGCAATTTCTGGGGAAGCATAGGTACAGCCGGGAATATTTCCATAATCGATCGGTTCCACATTAATGCCTGCAATTTTTTCAACACAGGTAATTCCTTCCGCCGAAGCCACGTGCGCAAGGGCAGGACCGGGAACAACATCGCCAATGGCGTAATAGCCGGGAATGTTGGTTTGGTACCAATCGTTTACCATTATTTTTCCTTTGTCGGTAACGATTCCCACTTCTTCCAAGCCTATATTTTCAAGATTTGAAGCAATTCCCACTGCGGAAAGAACTATTTCGGCCTCTAACGTTTCTTCCCCTTTTGAAGTTTTTACGGTAGCTTTTACAAGCTTTCCGGAAGTGTCCAATTTTTCTACGGAAGAATTTGTCATCACTTTTATTCCGGCTTTTTTGAAGGAACGCTCAAACTGTTTTGAAACGTCTTCGTCTTCCAACGGAACAAGATTTGGCAAAAATTCAACAATGGTAACTTCCGTTCCCATGGAATTATAGAAATGTGCAAACTCAACGCCAATGGCGCCACTGCCCACAACAATCATACTTTTGGGCTGGGTTTTCAAAGTCATGGCTTCGCGGTACCCGATTACTTTTTTGCCGTCCTGTTTTAGGTTTGGCAATTCGCGGGAACGCGCGCCGGTTGCAATGATTATATGGTCTGCGGAATATTCCTTGCCGTCAACATCCACTTTTTTTCCGGGTTTCAGTTTTCCGAAGCCATTAATCACTTCTATTTTATTTTTTTTCATCAAAAACTGCACGCCCTTGCTCATTCCATCGGCAACGCCGCGGCTTCTTTCAACAACTTTGCCGAAGTCTTTATCAAATTCCTCTACGGTAAGCCCATAACTATCCGCGTGTTTTAGATAATCAAAAACCTGCGCGCTCTTCAAAAGGGCTTTGGTGGGTATGCAACCCCAATTCAAACAAACGCCACCCAGGTTTTCTTTTTCAACAATTGCCGTCTTTAACCCTAACTGCGAAGCGCGAATTGCGGCAACATAGCCACCGGGACCGCTTCCTAAAACTATTACGTCGAATTTACTCATTTCTTTATTTTATGTGATTTCTTTTGAAGCAACGAATTTACGAAATACCAAATGAAAAAACTCAAATAAGAAATTCCAAATCCCAAAAAAATAAAAAGCACCAAATGAAAAAGCACCAAATTCCAAAAAATAAAAAGCACCAAATGAAGAAGCACCAAATTCCAAAAAATAAAAAGTACCCAATGAAAAAGCACCAAATTCCAAAATGTGTCAATTGGAATTTGGTGCTTGAAATTTGTATTTTTTTAAGCTATTTCTTCTGAAAATCCAATGAAAGTGAATTTACACAATAGCGCTGACCGGTTTCGGTGGGGCCGTCATTGAAAATATGGCCCAAATGGCTCCCACAGTTTGAACACAGAATTTCCGTTCGGATCATCCCGTGCGACGTGTCTTGTATATATTCCACGGTCCCCTCAAGTGAATCGTCAAAAGAGGGCCAGCCACAACTGCTTTCAAATTTACTCTCACTATTGAAAAGTGGCGTGTGGCAGGCACCGCACACATAGGTTCCTTTTTCAAAATGAAGATTGTATTCGCCGGTGCGGGGGAATTCGGTACCTTTTTCGCGAAGGATGTGGTAGCGTTTTTCGCCCAATTGCTCGCGCCATTCGGCTTCTGATTTGTTGATGGGGTATTTATTTGGATTATTCATTCTCTGGAATAAAATTTAGGGCAACGCCATTTACACAATGTCTTTTGCCCGTAGTTTTTTTTGGCCCGTCGTTAAATACGTGGCCCAAATGCCCACCGCAAACGGCGCAATGTTCCTCGGTACGCGCGTAGCCCAGATTATTGTCTTTCGAATAGGAAACATTTCCTTCAATGGCGCGGTCAAAACTTGGCCAGCCGGTGCCGCTGTCAAATTTGTGTTCGCTTTTAAAAACCGGCGTTCCGCAACCTGCGCAAACATAAACTCCGGCTTTTTTATTGTCGTTTAACTCACTGCTGAAAGCGGGTTCGGTGGCTTCATGGCGAAGCACATTATATGCCGAATGGGATAATTGTGCTTTCCATTCGGCATCGGTTTTGGTCACTTTAAAAACTTCCTTTTTGGTTTGTTCATTTTTTTGCGCGGGCGAATTGCACCCGATTAATAATGCAACTGAAATAAATAAAGTGGTTAAAGTTTTCATTTTATAGTTCTATTACCTCAACATTGGAACCATTAACTTGCTTCATTTGAAGAATCTGTTCCATGGTTGGGTTTGTTCTTGCAAATTCTGCGGGAACCACTGCAATCCTAAATGTTTGGTTCGCTGTGAAATTGGTGGGTAGTGTGTTTAAATCAAAATTTCCGTCCAAAAACAGTCTTATATCCAAAAAGGTATGGTCAAAATTATAAACTAACGTCCCTTGGTTCACGAAATAAGTTTGGGGAAGCGGTTCCCAAACATCGATGGGGCCTCCGTTTCCGGGAATTGTTTCAACCAAGTGGTACACAAGAACGGCATCACTTTCAAAAACTTCGATACTTAAAGGGAAACTCACCAAACTTTCAAAATTGTTGGAGCTACTGAAGCTTACGGTAGTTTCAAAAACCTGGCCTAAAAATGACACACCATCTTTGCCCGGAGGCCCCGGGTCGCCTTCGCAGGAAGTAAATAAAATTGTTGAAGAAAGAGCTAAAAAAAGAAATATGTTTTTCATAATGATTATTTATTTAAAAGTTTAGATATTGAGGTTTGCAAAAGTCGTTCCAGTTTTAAAAGAGTTTAAATTTAAACGCTTCCCGAGCAAAACCTTATTAAGGAAACACTAAAGTTTAAAAAAATGGAACAATTCTTGAAAATCCGAATTTTTAGAAAAATTTTGTGAACCACCTATCTTTTATATTTATAAATTTAAAAATTCAACAAAACCAATATTTTTATGAAACTTTCAAAATCACTTACAGTTTTAGTTTTAGGAGCCATCGTTGTTGCGTGCAGCACGAATCCTTTCACGGGTAAACAAACTCTCGCCCTGGTACCAAATTCACAGATTTTGCCAATGGCTTTTCAGCAGTACAGCGAATTTTTGTCTGAGAACAAAGTAATAAACGGCACTGCCGATGCCAAAATGGTGAAAAGCGTGGGACAAAAAATTGCCGCTGCAGCCGAAAGGTACCTTAACGCAAATGGCTATGCCGGCTATTTGGCGGATTACCGTTGGGAATACAATTTGGTACAAAGCCCCGATGTAAACGCGTGGTGTATGCCCGGAGGAAAAATAGTGATCTACACCGGCATTTTGCCCATAACCAAAAACGAAGCAGGACTTGCCGCGGTAATGGGGCACGAGGTTGCACACGCTTTGGCAAACCACGGACAGCAGCGAATGAGCGCAGGGCAGTTGCAACAACTGGGTGCAGTGGCGGGAAATATTGCCTTGGCAAACAACCCAGAAAACCAAAACATATTCAACACGGCCTATGGTGTTGGAACCAGCGTGGGAGTGATGCTCCCTTTTAGCAGAAGCCATGAAACGGAAGCCGACCATATAGGTTTAATCTTGATGGCAATTGCGGGATATGAACCCGGTGTGGCCGCCGAACTTTGGCAGCGAATGCAGGCACAGGAAAATGGAAGCGCCCCGCCAGAATTTTTGAGCACCCACCCATCCAGTAGCACCCGCATCCAGAATATTCAGGCTTGGGCACCCGGGGCCAGAGCCGAAGCCCAAAAGTTTGGAGTAACAAGTTTTAAAAGATAAATACATTCTATTTGTTTATATGAATCCCGCGTGCCGCGGGATTTTTTTTATTAGTTTAGAAGTCTCATAAAAACGGTAAATAATTTATGCCTCAGCTCCTTAAAGGAAGTAAAAAGTTGCTCAACGCATGGGCATTTTATGATTGGGCAAATTCGGTTTATAGTCTTGCAATCGCATCTGCAATATTCCCTATTTATTATCAGGCACTTTTTAAAGCTGCCAATGTTTCTACAGTTTTTATTTTTGGCGGCCATATCCGAAGCACTCCTTTGATGAGCTATACCACGGCAGCAGCTTTTTTGTTGGTTGCCATTATGTCGCCCTTGCTTTCGGGTATTGCGGATTATGTGGGCAATAAGAAAAATTTCATGAAATTCTTCTGCTACTTGGGCGCGCTATCGTGTATGGGACTATATTTTTTCCGTATTGATTATATATATGTGAGCTTGTTATTCTATTTCTTCGGATTAGTTGGTTTCTGGGGAAGTCTGGTTTTTTATAATTCCTATTTGCCAGACATTGCCTTCCCAGAACAGCAGGATAGGGTGAGCGCCCGTGGATATTCTTTGGGATATATTGGCAGTGTGGTGTTGCTGCTTTTTAATTTGGCAATGGTTCTAAATCCCGAAGTCTTTGGCTTTGGAAAGGACGGCGAGGCAAGTATGCAAGCCATGCGCTGGTCCTTTGTTACCGTAGGGGTTTGGTGGATTCTATTTAGCCAATACTCATTTTATTTTCTTCCGAAAGGAAATAAAAGTGGAAAAAAAGTAACCACAAAAATATGGATGAACGGATTTCGGGAATTGAAAGGAGTTTACCGTTCGCTATCCGAAAATGTTGTGCTAAAAAGGTATTTGGCAGCGTTTTTTGTGTACAGCATGGCCGTGCAGACCGTCATGCTGGTAGCGACCTACTTTGGAGAGCAAGAAATTTCGTGGGGCAATGACGCCAATAAAACAATGGGGTTGATCGTCAGTATTCTAATAATTCAATTAGTGGCTGTAGGTGGGGCCATACTTACCTCGCGCGCTTCCGGGAAATTTGGCAATATTCCAGTACTCATTGTAATAAATATAATTTGGGTCTTCATTTGTATTGTGGCGTTCTTCATTAAACAACCCGTGGAATTTTATTGTACCGCCGCGGTGGTGGGGCTTGTTATGGGTGGAATTCAGTCCCTTTCGCGATCTACGTATTCAAAACTTTTGCCCCAAACCACGGATACCACTTCCTATTTCAGCTTCTATGATGTGGCCGAAAAAATCGGGATAGTGATAGGAATGCTGCTTTATGGATTCATTGATCAGATAACCGGCAGCATGCGCAATTCCATTTTGTTTTTGGTGGTGTTCTTTATGGCAGGCGTTTTTTTACTATTAAGAGTGAAAAGAAATAAAAACAATTAAACAATTTTTGTTTAAGTTTGCGTTTATTACCTACAAACATCCTATTTATGAAGAAAGTCTATCTTTTGAAAAGAATATTTCTCCTATTGCTTATATTTCAATTCTTATCCTGTGAAAACGAACCCCTTACGGGAGAGTTTATCATTGAGGAAGAAAATCCTCCGGGTGAAGGTCAATTTAAGGCCCAAATTGCAGGACAAGAATTTATTGCGGCCTCAGCCACGGCCGTAATGACAACGGAAAATGAGTTGGTGATTACCGGTTCCAAACCGGGCGGTGAAGATATTGTCCTGGCAGTTTCCAATGCAGCCATTGGCTCTTTCAACCTAAGTACCGGAGCAAACAACGACAATGCAGGCGCCTATTTTGACGGTTCCATAAATATGTTGCCATACCTGTCTGCCCAATCCTTGGGAGGGTCGGGCCAACTTCAAATCACGGCTCTTGACACGGATGCAAAAACAGTTTCGGGTACTTTTAGTTTTGTAGGGTTTAGGATAAAGGTAGATGCAAATGGAGATCCCGTCTTGGACGGTGATGGCAATCCCGTATTGGAAAGTAAGGAAATTTCAAGAGGGGCATTCAATTTAATTCCATATATCCTTGATGACACGGGTGGCGGTGGAGGAGGCACTCCAGAAAATGAATTTTTCGCAAAGGTTGACGGGGTAGATTTTATTGCCGATACCATTTCCGTCACCGAACCAGTTATAGGAAATGTGCACATGATTAAAATAGAAGCCCGTACCGCCGAAAGACAACAAATCCGAATAGACATTCCGCGCACTTTGGGGGTTGGCACTTTTGATATGGTCCGTATCTCAGACGGAACACAATTGATTGCACTTTATAATGCAGGAGACGGCTCCGAAAATCTCACTTCAGATCCCGGTACCATAACCATTACTGAATTCGACCTTGAAGCTGGGGTACTAAGGGCAACTTTCAATTTCACCGGAACCGACCCTCTAAATCAATTGCCGGAAACCGTAGAAATTACTGAAGGAAGCCTAACTGCATATTTTGAGGGTATTCCTGGAGCAAACAATGCATTTTTAGCAAACATAGATGGGGCCGCATATTCCCCCGATGAACTTTTGGTTGAAACCTCCATAGTGAACCAATATCCACGCGTAACTGTTACCGCCATTAGGGATGACCAAAAAATGGTATTATCCTTTCCGCTAACCGTTAGCCCGGGAAGTTTTGAAATGGGTACTGAAATTGTGGAAGGCAATGAAATTGTAGCAACCTACACCCCAATTGTGGGAACGTCAATAACATACGTTTCATCTCCCGGAAATCTGGTTATTACAAATTACGATATTCCCACCGGTATCATTGAAGGCAATTTTACCTTCACGGGAAGGGATGCAACAGGGCAGGACCCAACCATTTACCAAATTACGGGTGGTGAATTTTTAATAGTACTACCATAAAATTTTCCCGCTATTAGTTAAGAAACCGTCCGTTATTATGGGCGGTTTTTTTGTGGTATCTCTTATGCATCCAAGTATGCAATTCTGATTTGAAATTTAAATGGAATTATTCAACCCCTATTCCCAATTGTGTTTTAGCTTGGCACAACTCTTGAATTATCTTAATTCCCAACGGATAAAACTGTTGGGAATCAAACAAACACTCACAATAAAACAGAATCTTATTAAAAATAGACCTTCTGTGCCCTAACTTTGTGACACAATGTCCTAATACAATATATGGCAAATTCAAAACTTAAAACATTCGACAAGTTGTCATTTCACGATTTAAAGGAAGATGCGGAATTCATTCCGCTTATGTCCGCCGAAGATGAAGATGCAATGCACAGGGAAGAACTTCCCGAAATACTCCCCATATTGCCCCTGCGAAACACGGTTTTGTTTCCGGGCGTGGTTATACCCATCACTGCCGGAAGGGATAAATCCATTAAACTCATAAATGAAACCAATAAGGGAAATAAGGTAATCGGCGTGGTGTCACAGAAAGATGAAAATGAAGAGGAACCCGGCATAGAGGATATCAACACCATAGGAACGGTGGCCCAGATTCTTCGGGTGTTAAAAATGCCTGACGGCAATACTACGGTAATAATCCAAGGAAAAAAGAGGTTTGAGGTAGCCGAGGTAATTACCACTTCGCCATATATGACAGCAACTATCAGGGAGGTTGCGGAAGCGCGCCCAGCAAAGGATAGCGAAGAGTTTAATGCAATTATAGATTCTATAAAGGAAATGGCGCTTCAAATAATCAAGCAAAGTCCGAATATACCTTCAGAAGCCGCCTTTGCCATTAAGAATATTGAAAGCTCCAGTTTTCTCATAAATTTCGTTTCTTCAAATTTGAATATTGATGTAGAGGAAAAACAGACGCTCTTGGAAATTAACAATTTGAAAGATCGCGCACTGGAGACCCTTCGCTACATGAATATGGAAATACAGAAGCTTTCGCTTCGCAATGATATTCAAAACAAAGTTCAGAGCGATATAAACCAACAACAGCGGGAATATTTTCTTCAACAGCAAATGAAAACCATTCAGGAAGAACTGGGCGGTTCATCCATGGAAGAGGAAATTGAGGAACTGCGCTTTCGCTCAAAGTCCAAAAAATGGAGCAAAGAAGTGGACAAGCACTTTGAAAAGGAACTGTCCAAAATGCAGCGAATGAATCCACAAGTAGCGGAATACAGCATTCAGCGCAATTATCTGGAACTCATACTGGATTTGCCGTGGAATAAATTCAGTAAAGACAAGTTTGACCTAAAACGTGCAAGAAAGGTGTTGGACCGCGATCATTTTGGGCTGGACGATGTAAAAAAACGTATCATTGAATACTTGGCAGTGTTAAAATTGCGAAACGACATGAAATCGCCAATACTTTGTCTGTACGGTCCCCCGGGAGTAGGGAAGACCTCTTTAGGAAAGTCCGTTGCGGAAGCTTTGGGAAGAAAATATGTGCGCGTGAGCCTCGGCGGCCTTCGCGATGAGGCCGAAATACGCGGGCACCGAAAAACCTATATAGGCGCCATGCCGGGCAGGATTATCCAAAGTCTGAAGAAAGCCGGAACCGGCAACCCTGTTTTCGTTTTGGACGAAATTGATAAAATTTCTGCAAGCAACCAAGGAGACCCCTCTTCGGCTATGCTGGAAGTGCTGGATCCGGAACAGAATAATTCATTTTACGACAATTTTTTGGAACTGGGCTATGATCTTTCCAAGGTTATGTTCATTGCCACTTCAAATAGTTTGAGCTCTATACAGCCCGCACTTCGGGATAGAATGGAGATTATCCATGTTACGGGTTATACCATTGAGGAAAAGGTGGAAATAGCCAAAAGACATTTGCTCCCCAAACAATTAAAAGAACACGGAATGGACAGCGATGCTTTAAAAATAGGCAAATCGCAGTTGGAGAAAATCGTTGAAGGCTATACCCGCGAAAGTGGAGTCCGTGGGTTGGAAAAACAAATTGCCAAAATGGTGCGTTACGCCGCAATGAAAATTGCAATGGAAGAACCCTATGATTCAAAAGTGACCAATGAAACCGTAGTTGAAGTTTTGGGCGCCCCCAGAATGGAGCGCGATAAATATGAAAATAATGATGTGGCCGGCGTAGTAACGGGCCTTGCTTGGACCAAGGTTGGCGGCGATATTTTGTTTATTGAATCTACACTTTCCAAAGGAAAAGGTGCCTTGAATATGACCGGAAACCTTGGAAAGGTTATGAAAGAATCTGCCACGATTGCTTTGGAATATATAAAATCCAATGCAGAGCAGTTGGGCATTAAACCAGATATATTTGAAAACTACAACGTCCACATTCATGTTCCCGAAGGAGCCACCCCAAAGGATGGCCCCAGTGCCGGAATAACTTTGTTGACTTCGTTGGTTTCCTTGTTTACCCAGCGCAAGGTAAAAAAATCATTGGCCATGACGGGAGAGATAACCCTGCGCGGCAAAGTGCTTCCCGTGGGCGGAATTAAGGAAAAAATACTCGCAGCAAAAAGAGCTCGTATTAAGGAAATAATGCTGTGTGTGGACAATAAACGGGATATAGATGAAATAAAACCAGAATATCTAAAAGGGTTGATTTTCCACTATGTGAAAGACATGAGCGACGTTCTTAATTTAGCGCTGACCAAAGAAAAGGTAAAAAACGCAAAACGGCTTTAAATCAACAATCTTGCAACGAATGGAAATATAATTCTTTGCCATTGCGGGTTCATTCATAAGCCATGATTTCTTTCCTTTACAAAAATAAATTATACTTGCATTCGTTTAGTTTTTAGTTACGGTAACACGCGTCTATGGCCCAAAAGGTTTTCTTAGTTGTTTCTTTATTGATTTCTCAGCTTTTATTGGCTCAAATTGGCGGAAGGGCAACATATCAATTCCTTAATTTGGTGAATAGCCCAAGAATGGCAGCGTTGGGAGGCAAGGTGGTCACTAATTATGACTACGACCCCACACAGCCCTTGTTCAATCCCGCCAGCATAAACCGGGAAATGGACAATCAACTTTCCCTAAACTACACCAACTATATTGGAGATGTAAACTATGGAACCGCCTCCTACGCCTACCTTTGGGACAGAAGGACACAGGTGCTCCATGCAGGCGTAACCTATGTGAACTACGGAAAATTTGATGGGTATGACGAGCTTGGAAACCCTACCAGCAGTTTCAGCGGGGGTGAAGTGGCACTTTCAATGGGACATGCCCGAAATATTGCATTTACAAACTTTCACGTTGGTGTAAATCTAAAACTCATATCCTCCAAACTTGAAAACTATTCCTCTTTCGGAGGGGCGCTGGACGTGGGGCTAATGTATGTTTATGAAGACTGGGATCTCCACATAACCGGGGTTGCCCGAAATATTGGAACACAGTTCACCCCCTATCACGAAACCTATGAGCCGCTGCCTTTTGAAATAATCCTGGGGATATCACAAACTTTGGAAAATATACCCATTCGGTGGCATTTCACGATGGAAAACATGCAGCAATGGAACATAGCCTTTGCAAATCCCTCACGCGCCGAAACCGATTTAGAAGGCGAAACCACCAAAGAGAAAATAACCTTTATAGACAATGCCTTCAGACATATGATTGCTGGCATTGAACTTTTCCCCGAAAGCGGTTTCAATATTCGGTTAGGCTATAATTTCAGAAGGGGAGAAGAGTTGAGAATCATTGAGAAGCGAACGTTTGCAGGCCTTAGCGCTGGTTTTGGCATTAAGTTGAATAGATATCGGCTAAGTTATTCCTATTCAAAATATAGTGCTGCAGCGTCCTCAAGTTTCTTTGGATTAAATATAGATTTACAGTAATGCGAAAAATTACAATCGCCATTGACGGATTTTCCTCCACCGGCAAAAGTACGGTCGCAAGACAGCTGGCCGATCACTTGGGCTATGTGTATGTGGACAGCGGCGCAATGTACAGGGCAATTACACTTTATGCGATGCAGAACGACATCATTTCCAAAGAAAAATTCGACATCGAGAAATTAAAGGAATCCCTTTCTTCAATCCATTTGAAATTCGGAAAGAATGAATTTGGCAACAAGGCCCACATGCTATTGAACGGAAAAGACGTTGAGGATGAAATTAGAAAAATTGAAGTTTCCGAGTTTGTCAGTCTTATTGCCGCCATTCACGAAGTGCGGGTGAAATTGGTGGCCCAGCAACAAAAAATGGGCCTGGAAAAGGGCGTGGTAATGGACGGCCGTGATATTGGCACCGTGGTTTTTCCTGATGCAGAACTTAAAATATTCATGAACGCTTCTGCAAAGGAGCGTGCACAGCGCAGATATAATGAGCTTTTGGAACGCGGCGATATAGTTTCGTTTGAGAAAATTCTGAATAATATTCAGCAGCGCGACCATATTGACACAACCCGCGAGGACTCCCCGCTGAAAAAAGCAACAGACGCCATTGAAATAGACAATTCCGAAATGAATCTTGAGGACCAGTTCCATGTGGTGCTACAGCTGGCAAAGGACAGAATTGCTGGGCGCATTTAAATTATTCTTTTCAACACTTTCCTTTTTCCTAAATCTTTTTTATAATTGAATCCTATTTAAATCTTACTAAAAATGAGCTTTTTTCAAGAGTTTAAGAATTTTGCCATAAAAGGAAATATGATCGATATGGCGGTGGGCATCGTTATTGGAACCGCCTTCAACAATGTTATAAGTACCATCGTAAAAAGCGTTGTAATGCCTCCGCTGTCCCTGCTTACTGATGGCGTTAAACTTTCAAACAAAAAATACATACTCCGCCGCGCCTCGGAAAACCGGGAAGAGGTAGCCGTTGGTTATGGCGAACTGATAGAGGTGATGATTGATTTTTTCATTATCGCCTTCACCATATTCTTAGTGATAAAACTTATAAACCGTTTCAGGAAAAAATCTGAAGATCCCCAGGACGCAACGGTTGAGACGCCCAAAAACATTCAGCTTCTTTCAAATATAGAAAGACTGATTGAAGAACAAAATTCCCTGCTAAAATCTAAAAAAGTCAAGGATTGACCCTTCTCGCCGAAGCTTTGCTGGCTTTAGTCTTGCCCACCTCACTAAATTCAAAAGTATAGGTGTTTTTATCCGTTGCCAGAATTTTGATAAGAATTGCCTTTCGTTCAGCTTGATTCTTAGGGTTCAGCTTTTCCAGTACATACTCACAGTCATTGATCCAGCGGATAGAGGATGTGTCGCGCTTACCTTGGAAAAAATCAATCTCAATGGAATCGTTGCGGACAATAGTTGTCTTGAAAACTTCGGTACCGGAGAGCGCCTCAAACTCGAAGGTACCCGTCCTAAAATCGGGACAATTCCGTTCTCTTTCGTAACAACTGGCAAAAATTAAGGAAACAATCAGGATAGGGAGAATGCGCATTTCAAAATTTTAGGCGAATTTCCGAAAAATAACCGAAAATTGCTCAATTTTGATAGACTTTAAAACTTCCGTCTTCGTAAAAAATAATAATTTTTTCAATACCCATTTTATTATTTTCATTCTTAACCGTTGCCCGTTCCTCCGTATCTGCAACTTCCGAAAATAAATTAAGGTTTTTCTTCTCCGCCGATAGTTTGCCCTCTTCCGGTAGCGATGGAAAATTCCCCGTACCGAACAAGAGCCAATCGGTATCAATTTCGGGAAATTGTTGATGCAGTTTTATCACGAATTCTAAACTGGGCTTGTTGCGCCCCGAAAGCAAATGTGAAATGGTGGAGCGATTAAAATTGATCTTTTCCGCCAACGCGGAAGCATTCAAATTGTAATATTCCAAAATTTTCTCAAGTCTGTCAACAAAATCCGAACTGTTTACCATTGTAGCATTTATCTTTTATAATGTAACGTATGCAAAAGCAATTCATTTTAAATAATGCGAAAATATGGAATAAAACGAATAGAATTCTTCAAATAATAACTTTCTATAAATAGGCATAAATTATTAGTTATAAGTTAATTGAATATAAAAATAGAATTTGAAAAATTATGTTTACAAAAGTGAAGTGAAACACGCTTTAAACCGAGACAAATGTAACGATTTCAGCAAAACATCCGTTTACATCTGTAAACTTATCTTGGTTTATTTTTGTAACCAATTGATCTTGGTATGGAAATCAACGAATGGTATGCCCATAATTTTGAGACCCGACTCTCGGGCAGATATGTTACGCTTCAGCACCTAAAACCACTATTGGATTCCAATAATACCAATTGTGAAATTTCCGTGGAGGGTCATTCCGAATTGAATGAGGAAATTCCGTTGCTCAAAATAGGTCACGGTCCTGAAATTATTTTGGGGTGGTCACAGATGCACGGCAACGAAACCACAACGACAAAAGCGATTTTTGATTTTCTTAAATTCATTGGTCAAAAGGAATTTTTTCAATCTGAAATCACAGATTTCCTATCCCGTTATACTTTTTACGTTTTGCCTATGTTGAACCCGGATGGCGCGAAAAGATATATTCGGGAAAATTGCAATTCGGTGGATCTCAATCGCGATGCGCAACAGTTGTCACAGCGGGAAAGCAGGGTGCTTTTTAATTTGTTCGATAGGCTTAAGCCCAATCTCTGTCTTAATTTTCACGATCAACGGTCCATTTATGGTTTTGAATACGGCAAACCTGCCACGGTTTCCTTTCTGTCGCCGGCGGCGGACGCAGCGAGAAATTCAACACCGGCCCGACAAGTGGCCATGCGCCACATTGTGAAAATGAACAGCACCCTTCAAAACTATATCCCCGGCCAAGTGGGACGCTATGACGATTCCTTCAACGAAGCTTGTGTGGGAGATACATTTCAAAAATTGGGCGTGCCCACCATTCTTTTTGAGGCCGGGCATTGCAACCAAGACTACCGTCGGGAAAAGACCCGGGAATACATCTTTTATGCGCTGTTATCGCTTTTTAATATTATTGACAAAAAGGACGAAAACCTTAAATTCAAAGAGTATTTCGAGATCCCACAGAATTTGAAAAACTATAACGATATTATATTGCGCAATGTCACGGTTTCACGCGAAAAAGGAACTGTGTCTATCGCTGTTCAATATGAGGAATATTTACAGAAAGGTAGAGTAAATTTTAGACCAATCATTGATGATATAGGCGATTTAAAAAATAAATTTGCCCACAGAACTGTGGAAATTTCAAACAGATTTATTTTAACAAATTCGCAAAAAGTTTTAACAATTGGTGCCGATATTTCAGAAATATTAGCTAAAATGAAATTATCATTGAACTTTTTCCAAGATTAAGTTTCATAATTTTTCGAAAGTTCCTAATATTGCAAAAAAAATGAAAAATTATGTCAAAGTTTAAATTAGATGATACAGATCATAAAATTCTTAGTTTATTAATTGATAATACAAGAATTCCATTCACGGATATCTCCAAGAAATTGGATATCTCTGCGGGCACGGTGCACGTTCGTGTGAAAAAGATGGAAGATGCTGGAATTATTACAGGTTCGTCGCTACAGGTAGATTACAAAAAATTAGGGTATTCCTTCATTGCTTACGTTGGAGTGTTCATTTTCAAAACATCGCAGACACAGTTTGTTTTAGAGCGCATTAGCCATATTCCGTTTGTCACCGTGGCCCATGTTACTACTGGGAAATTCAATATCTTTTGCAAAATTAGAGCGAGGGACACGGCCCACGCCAAGGATATTATTTATGAAATAGACGACATTGAAGGCGTGAGCAGGACAGAAACCATGATTTCGATGGAAGAAAGCATTAATGATAAAAAGCGGCTGCTTCATTCCATTTTCAACGAAATCTAATTTCACCAAAATTATATTAAAGCCTTTGTTCATTGACAAAGGTTTTTTTTATCTTTCAAATTAAAAAAAAATGAGAGCCTCTTCCATACCTCTATCTGAATATAATCCATATTACGAACGGTACATAGCATCAGTGGGGGACATACCCCTTTTAGATGCGCTTCAAAAAGGATTGGCCGAAACATGCCAATTTTTTAACCAATTGCCCGATGGCAAATGGAGCCACCGCTATCAAGAAGGGAAATGGACCCCAAAGGATATTTTGATGCACATAGCAGATACTGAAAGGGTGTTTGCATATAGGGCCCTATATTTTGCCAGAAGCTCCAATTCAGTGCTCAAGGGTTTTGACGAAAACATTTTTGCGATTACCGCTGAGGCCAATGAAATAAAGGCAGAGCGCCTTATTACGAATTTTCGGGCCGTACGGCTGGCAACCCTTAGTCTTTTCCAGGATTTTAATGAATTTCAATTAAAACAGTTGGGGGAAGCTAACGGCAGTATTTTATCAGTAAGGGCCGCAGGATTTATTATTTGTGGCCACGAGATACACCACCGAAACATCATTTCCGAACGCTATTTATAATGAATTTCTTTAAACTTATAAAAGAAACATACCTAAGCTGGGACAAAAACGATCCCTGGGCCAAAAGTGCGGTTATTGCATATTACGCTCTTTTTTCGCTTCCGTCATTATTGATAATTACCGTTCATTTTGCGGGCGTATTTTTTGGGAGGGAAGCGGTTGAGGGAAGAATTACAAACGAAATAGGCGGCCTGATAGGGAAGCAGAGTGCAGATTTAATACAAACCATGATTATCAATGCCGCACTTTCGGAAAGCTCTGTCCTGTTCATTATTTTCGGAATCGGTATGTTGGTTTTTGGGGCCACGGGGGTTTTCTTCCAGCTCCAAAAAGCATTGAACGATATTTGGAGCGTCCGGTCAAAAAAGAATAATATTTTGGACACTTTAAAAAGGCGCGCTGTTTCCTTCGGAATGGTTTTGATCATTGGGTTGTTGCTTCTTATTTCCTTGGTAATAACTACGGCCATTAATGCCTTGAGCGATATAATCGGCAATTATTACACAAACCTTTCCACCTATATTGTTGAAATTTTAAATTTCCTTTTTTCACAAATCATTATAACCTCACTATTTGCCGCTATTTTCACTTTGTTGCCCGATGTGAAAATTAAATGGAAGACGAATTTTATTGGGGCCTTTATTACAGCCCTGCTGTTTTTAATCGGAAAATATTTGATTGGTTTTTATTTCGCAAAATCCGACCCAGCATCCATTTATGGAGCGGCGGGAAGTTTGGTCCTCATTTTACTGTGGGTTTATTACACTTGCCTTATATTATTTTTCGGTGCCGAATTTACTGTAAACTGGGCCATTCACCGAAATATAAAAATTGAACCTGCCAGCAACGCCACCCTGTCCTATCAACGGGAAATGGAGGAACTAAGGGAATACAAACGGAAAGTGGAGGCCGATAAAAAAAAAGCCGAGACCTTAAAGAATAACTGATTTTTGCGTCATTTTTAATTTACTTTTCATTTCTTAACAAAGATTGGCAAAAGTTTAATAACGGAATATTGATGTTCTGACAGTTCGTGGTTATTTTCATTAAAAATTTATTGTTGTGAATTAAAATGAAAAAAGTTATGGACAAGAAAATTGCAATATTAGCCACAGACGGCTTTGAGGAATCTGAATTGAAATCACCAAAAGAGGCCATGGAAAAGGAAGGATTTACGGTAGAAATAGTGGGCGAAAGGGAAGGGACCATAAAATCATGGGCAGACGGTAATTGGGGAAAGGAATATGAAGTGAACAAAACCCTGCAAAATGCCAAAGCCGCAGACTATGATGCGTTGGTTGTTCCCGGCGGCGTAATTAACCCCGACAAGTTGAGAAGAAATGAAACAGCGCTGAAATTTGTAAAACAATTCTTCGAACAGAAGAAACCTGTGGCGGCAATATGCCACGGGCCTCAAGTTTTAATTTCCGCTGAGGTGGTAAAGGGTAGAAAGATGACATCCTTCAGTTCCATTAAACCAGATTTAATCAACGCCGGCGCCAATTGGGTTGATAGGGAAGTAGTGGTGGACCAAGGTTTGGTAACAAGCCGCGACCCCAATGATCTGCCAGCTTTCAATTCAAAATTAATAGAAGAAATTAAGGAAGGCAAACATGCAATGCAGCATGCGTAGCATTTGCACCCAAAAGAAAAAAGAGGCACAAATTGCCTCTTTTTTTATTCATTTCTTGGGAAAAGGTTTATTCCTCTTCATCCATTAATTTCTTTTTGTCCGGTATTTCGCTTATCGGTTCGTTAAAATCTGCATCATCATAGTCATCTTCATCAAAGTTGGCCATGCTTGTTTCAAGGCGGGAACTTACTTTTACCAAATAAACAGTATCCTCGGTCCGTACCTCTACGGCTTCTACTGTTTCGTTTTTTGCATTTTTAAAGGTAATTACATGGTCATCATCATATCCATCTGGATATTTTTCAACCAACAACGAAAGTATCTCTGGGGTTAGCTTTCGGTAATCTACAATAACTCGCTTCATTTAGAATTTATGCTTTTGATTTGTGGTTATAAAACTATTCAAAAATAGAAGACATAAAAATATTTTGTCAGAAATTTTCAAAAATTTTTATAATATCCAAATGCTGTGTAAATCAAATCATTGCTTACGATACAGTCAATTTTGGTTCTGCCGATGTCTTCCAGCAGTACGAAAAGAACTTGCCCATTTCTGCTTTTTTTGTCAAAAACCAGCAGTCTTAGAATGGCTTCAATAGCCTCTTCTGTGAAAGTAATTTTATTGAAATAGTTACAGATGGTGCTGGAAACTTCTTGTAATTTCCGTTTCGGGAAGCCGCATATTTCCGAAGAAATATAGGTGGCCATCAGTATTCCCGCAGCAACAGCTTCACCGTGCAGCAAGGGTTTTAGGCCATTGTTTTCAAGAAAAAACGATTCTATGGCATGGCCAAGGGTGTGGCCAAAATTAAGGGTTTTGCGAATATTATTTTCTGTGGGATCCTGGGCCACGATGGTTTTTTTTATTTCTATTGATTCCCAAATCAATTCTTCAAACTGGGGAGCCGCTGCAAGATTGCAATTTCTTACCTTTTCCCAATAAGCCTCGCTAAAAATGAGGCCGTGCTTCAACATTTCGGCAAGGCCCGAAACTAAATGCTCCCTTGGCAAGGTTTTTAAAAACCCCGTGTCAACAACTCCCATTTGTGGAGGGTTTACAAGGCCTATCTTATTCTTTAAATGCCCAAGGTCAATCCCGTTTTTTCCACCCACAGCGGCATCAACCATGGCAAGTAGGGAAGTAGGGACGTGTATAAATTTCAAACCACGGTTAAAGGTGGAGGCCACAAAACCGCCGAGATCGGTAATTACCCCGCCACCAAGATTAATTACCACACTATTTCTGTCTGCGCCTTTTTCAGCGAGGGTAGCCCAAACGGAGGTGCATGTATTTATATTTTTATGAATTTCACCGGCTTCAATTGCTATAATATGAAAATCCAAGGCCAATCTAATTTTTTCCCGAAAATAAGGCAAGCAGTGGGTTTGTGTGTTTTGGTCGGTGATGATAAAAACCTTTGATGGAGTGGATTGCCTTAAAAAAACCGACAGCTTGTGCCAGGCAACTTCATTGCAGAAAATCTGTTCCGCTACGTTTTCGTTACTTTCCATATTTTTGATGATATTTCTCATATACTTTAGAGTTCAAATCTAATTATATTTGCACAGTTTATTTTACTTTTTATGGAAACACCGCACATCTTCGACAACACTGAGACCGCATTTCAGTTGAAAAGTGATTCCGAATTGGAACGCGCCTATTTTCTTTTTAAAATGATTTCAATGGAACCTTTAGTGAAAATTGGTGCCGCGGTTACAAAATTTGCATTGAATGTCAATCTTCCGGTGGAAGGACTTATCCGTTCCACTGTTTTTGATCATTTTTGCGGGGGAGTAAACGAGACTGATTGCATCGCTACGGTGGAAAGACTTGCTGACGTAGGCGTTTCCTCGGTTTTGGATTTTTCCGTAGAAGGCAAGGAAGAGCGTGCGCAATTTGATGCAACAGCCAAAAAAGTTGTGGAACTCACCCACCTTTCGCGCACTATGGAAGCGATGCCTTTCTCTGTCTTTAAGCCTACCGGTTTTGGACGTTTCAAAATATATCAAAAAATAACCGAGAAAACCCCGATGTCTGCGGCCGAAATGGAAGAATGGGCCCAAATTGAAAATAGATATGACGAGGTTTCAAAAGTGGCGAAGGAATGTGGAATACGTTTGTTGATTGATGCAGAAGAATCGTGGATGCAGGATGCTGCCGATGAACTCTGTGAAAAAATGATGGAAAAATACAATACCGAACGCGCCATTGTTTTTAACACACTTCAATGTTACCGGTGGGACAGACTGGATTACTTAAAAAAACTGCACAAACGTGCACAGGAAAAAGGATTTAAGCTCGGTTTCAAAATAGTGAGGGGCGCATATTTGGAAAAGGAAAATGATAGGGCCACAGAGAAGGGGTATAAAACCCCAATCTGTGAAAGTAAAAAATCTACGGATGACAATTTTGATGAAGTGATGCGCTATATTTTGGAAAATCTGCAAGATATAGAATTGTTCGTGGGCACGCACAATGAATCCAGCACCTATTTGGCTATGGATTTAATGGAAAAGCGCAACATTTCAAAATGTGATGATCGCGTGTGGTTCGGCCAGCTTTTTGGCATGAGCGATCACATTTCGTTCAACCTTGGGGCGGTGGGCTATAATGTGGCCAAGTATATACCTTTTGGCCCTGTGAAAGACGTAATGCCCTATTTAATCAGGCGCGCCGAGGAAAATACATCAGTGGCTGGGCAAACAAGCCGTGAACTCACATTGTTGAAAAAGGAAAAAGTAAGACGAAAGCTGTAGGTTTTTTCATTTGCACAGCATTAGCATTGCCCTCTGAATCAACCATTATTCTGTCAACAAAAAAGCATCCAATACCGTAGCCAGGCTGTCGCAATTTTCTATTTTGAGCTTTAATTTTTTCTCTGAAGCAATTCCTTTGACCACATAAATTCTACAGGAATCCAATTTGGTATTACTTTCGCTGAAAACAACATCACCTTCTGCCAACAATTGGGAAATTGCAGCGGTATCCAGATTATTGGTACGGAGAACTTCCAGGGTTTTTTCTGAAAACGCCCGCTCTTTTAGCCGGATGTTTTTGAGCGTTCGAGCGTCCAAACCATATGCACAAGAGGTTTTTTTTCCACTGAGAATAAAAAAGAGAATGAGGATTCCAATAATAAAACCTCCTGAAAAATAGGCTAATCGATAGGCTAACTTCATTGTAAGTAAATTTGTTTAAAAAAATAAAAGAAATGGCAGATCAAAAAATGAGGAGATTAACGTCGCTATAAGGCAAATCAAACCAGTCTGCCACGGCCTTATTCGTCAAGATACCGCGGTAAAAATACAACCCATTTTTTAATCCGCTATCATAGCGAATAGCATTTTCCAGACCTCCGCTTTCGGCAATTTCCAAGATATAGGGCGTAAAAATATTACTGATAGAAATGGAGGCGGTTTTTGGATATCGTGCCGGAATATTCGGCACCCCATAATGGATTACGTCATGTTTAATAACGGTAGGGTTGTCGTGGCTGGTCATTTCTGTCGTTTCAAAGCAGCCGCCCATATCCACACAAACATCAATGATGACAGCTCCTTTTTTCATATTTCTAACCATTTCATCGGTTACAATAATAGGGGCTCTATTTTGACCACGTACCGCGCCAATTGCCACATCGCAGCGCAAGAGGGCTTTCGTTAAGTTTTTAGGCTGCACGGTTGATGTGTATAATATTCGGTTTATATTCGTTTGGATGGTCCTCAGTTTGGTTATGGAACTGTCAAAAACCTTCACATTTGCCCCAAGGCCCAGGGCAGACCTAACCGCAAACTCGCCCACCGTTCCGGCGCCTATCACTACCACTTCAATGGGCGGGACGCCGCTGATATTGCCAAAAAGAAGTCCATTTCCATTTTTGGCGTTTACCATTAGTTCGGCTGCGATGAGGACGGATGCGGTTCCGGCAATTTCGCTCAAAGCCTTTACCGCGGGGTAACTGTGATCTTCATCCTTTATGAATTCAAATGCCAATGCGGTTATTTTCTTACGGGCCAAAACCTCGAAATAGGACTTTTTTCGTGTTTTTAACTGAAGCGCTGAAATTAGAACTGTTTTTGGTTTAATCAGTTCCAGTTCCTCCAGCGTTGGAGGTTCAACTTTGAGAACGATGGGGCAGCCAAACACTCTTTTTGCATCGCCCGTAAGCCTTGCGCCCGCTTCGGAATAGTCACGGTCAGCAAACCCTGCTTCCAGCCCTGCGCCATTTTCAATCAATACTTTATGGCCATTACTAACTATGGCGTTCACTGCATCGGGGGTGAGGCAAATCCTTTTTTCCTGGAAATAGGTTTCTTTTGGAATACCAATATGCAATTCGCCTTTTTGTTTCGAAATTTCAAGAGTTTCTTCTTGCGGAAGTAATTGTGCAAGGGTGAAAGGGGTTTTTGGTTTTGGCATATTTTTTATCTTGACCGCCTCAATTTACGTAATAATTTTCAAAGCTAAACTTTAAATATTTTACTGAAATAGATCTCTTAATTGTTGCCAAAACGTTCTTTTCTGTAACAGTTCCTCTTCAAATACTTTCAGGTCGTCCTTTCGCATTTGACTGAAAAGCTTGGCGCGGATCAGGTAAACGAACGGGACGATTATCATCATAATGGGGACTACGTACACTATTTCAACTTCATCAGCATTCATATTTTGCTTTAAAATATTGAACAGTTGAAAAACGTACATGGACAATGGAACCAGAATTATCCAGTGCCACCAATGTTTACAGGTAAAGAACCAAATGAGCAATAAAATGACCGGAATGACCTTACCCATAAGGAACCACGCGTAATGGTACACGGAAGGGTACTCAGTTTTGTAGGTAAAAAAAGAAGTTTCCCAAACCTGGGTATCGGCTGGGAAACTTTCATATGCGTAGTAAATAAACGGGGTGCATCCAATGATTAGTACTAAGATGCCTCCTTGTATAAGACTCTTTTTAGCCGGCTGGTGGAACTTGTACCGTTCTGACGTCGATTTGTTGTGGGGTTTGCTCATCTTGGATTCCTTCTGGGGTGCAAGAAACAAATAATCCTGCGGCAAAAATTGCGGCTACAATAATAAGTTTTAAATTTTTCATAATAGTAAGTTTTTGTGAGGTTAATATGGGTCAAACTTACGGGCAAAAAATTTAATTATCCTAATTAAGTTTATGGTATCTTTACAGGTTATTCGGCAACAAAATACTTTGTAATGCATTTAATTAGCTGTTTTGATGTTAAAACCTTAACATTTATAATAACACTGTGGTTTTTTGTTTCCTTCACCGGCGATTCATTGGTTTGGGCTGCTTCTATATTTCATTATTTAATTGGTTGGTTTTCGAGTTTCGCAAAAGGGTAAAGTTCATTAAAAAGTCTGCGGTTTATAATGTATTGGGAATACCTTAGCTCAATAAACTTTGGTCCAAGTTACGCATTAAAATTTAATTTGAAAAAAAGCTGCATTTAAAATAGGTTCTTTATTTGTTGCCAAAGATTTTTCTTTGAAATTAAATCTTCTTCAAAACTTTTCAAATCGGTCCCCGCCAATTTGTTGGTCAGTTTCGCTTTAATGAGATAGACAAAGGGAATAATAACCAACATAATAGGGAACAACCACCAGATTTCTACTTCATCGGTTATGCCCACATCATCATTTATCACGCTGAATAATTGAAACGCAAACATGCCAATAGGTATTAAAATTACGTGATACCACCAATGTTTGCATGTTATGAACCATATAATCAGGAGGAGAAGCGGCACAAATTTGCCCATCATGGTCCATACGGAAACATATACTTCCTGATACCAGTTGGCGTGGTAGGTAAAGAAAAAAGTTTCCCACGATCTTGTCTGTGGGAAACTTTCATAAGAATAAAAAAGATACGGGGTGGCGGCTATTATTAGCGCGATAATACTACCCGTTACTAGGTACGATGATTTTGCTTTTGTGGATTTGTTGGGGGGTTTGTTCATCCTGGATACTTTCTGGCGTGCAGGAAACTAAGGTTCCCAATGTAAAAATTGCTACGAAAAATAATTGCTTTACTGTTTTCATAATCATATAGTTTGTGAGGTTAATGTTAGGCCAAACCTACTGCGAAAAATGAAAACTATGTTAATTATTTTTATTATATATTTATCAATTTTTATAAAAATAAAATCCTGGTTCTTTATTTTTTGCGATTTGGGGCAAACCATTAAGAAGGACTAACAAATATATATGGGACGCTGCAATTTTATTTCATTGGCATAAATTTTAGGATTCTGCTTCCGTTATTATTTTTGGAAATAACTATTTTATTGAACTTTGGCGGCAAGAGGGCCACTATTTTTTCGGGCCATTCTATAAAGAGGTATTTGCCGGTAGTAATGTAATCTTCCATTCCCATATCATAGGCCTCGGCTATATCCGAAATTCTGTAAAAATCAAAATGAAATATTAAGCCTTCATCGGTTTCATACTCATTAACGATTGAAAATGTAGGGCTTCCCAAGGGTTCGGTCACGCCCAATTGCTTAATCATTTCTTTAATGAGGGTGGTTTTGCCAACACCCATTTCTCCATATAACAAAAAAATATTTGATGGTGCCGCTGTCAGGACTTGTGCAGCAATTTCAGAAATCTCGCTTTGGGTATAGGTAAATTCCATTTTTAAAAACGGAACGAATATAAAAAATATATCCGTCAATTCAACGGAATGGGAATTTTATGTATTTTAAAAAATCATGTTTTGGCCTATTTTGGCACGAGTACCGAAAAAGGAATAATCATTTCTTCAAGCGAAACACCCCCATGTTGATAGGTGTTTCTGTAATAGCTTACATAATGATTATAGTTATTTGGATATGCAAAGAAATAGTCGCCTTTGGCGAAAATAAAGGAACTGCTCATGTTGATGGCGGGCAGGCCAATTGATTTAGGGTTTTTGGCTGCCAAGACCTCCTTATCTTCATAGGTGAGGCTTTTGCCTGTTTTGTAGCGCAGGTTTAAGCTTGTGTTTTTGTCGCCAATTACTTTTGAAGGATTTTTAACGTTGATGGTTCCGTGGTCCGTTGTTATTATTAACTTGAATCCCAAACGTGCGGCCTGTTGTATGATTTCCAACAAGGGTGAATTTTTGAACCAACTTTGGGTCAAGGAACGATAGGACCTGTCTGTTGAGGCCAATTCCTTTATTACTTCCATTTCTGTTTTGGAATGTGAAAGCATATCCACAAAATTGTAAACCACAACGGTCAAATCCTCATCTTTATGGCCCTTGAAATTTTCCACTAATTTTTTCCCCTGTTTGAGACTTGAAATTTTGTGATAGCTCCAATTCAACTTTAGGCCAAGACGCTTTATTTGGGCTGTCAGAAATTCTTCCTCTTTCATGTTTTTTCCGCCTTCCTCGGTGTCGTTCAACCAAAGATCTGGATGCAGTTTTTCCATGTCACTGGGCATTAAGCCGGAAAATATCGCATTCCGGGCATATTGGGTTGCCGTGGGCAGAATACTGTAAAAAAGCTCTTCCTTGGTTTTTTTATAAATGTTTGAAAGGATTGGCTCAAACGATTTCCATTGATCGAAACGCAAATTGTCAACCACAACCAAAAGAGTAGGGGTACCGGGCTCCAATTGTGGTTGTATTTTATTCTTGAATAAATTATAAGACAGTGTGGGAGCTTCATTAGGGTTGTCAAACCATTTTTGGTAATTTTTATCTACGAATTTACAGAACTGACTGTTTGCTTCGGTTTTTTGGGATTCCAAAATTTCAAACATTCCCGAATCCTCTATATTCTCCAGTTCCAGTTCCCAATAAACTAGTTTTTGGTACAGTTCAGTCCACGTTTCAAAACTATTTACCATGGAAAGGTCCATCGCTATTTTTCGGAATTCCTGTTGGTAGCTGGAGGTTGTTTTTTCTGAAACCAACCTGCTGTGGTCCAAATTCTTCTTTAAACTCAATAAGATTTGGTGCGGGTTTACGGGCTTTATGAGATAGTCAGCTATTTTGGAGCCGATAGCTTCTTCCATAATATACTCTTCTTCGCTTTTGGTAATCATCACCACGGGTATTGAGGCTTGCTGTTCCTTTATTTCGGCCAAAGTTTCCAGACCGGATAGCCCGGGCATGTTTTCGTCCAAGAAAACAATATCAAAGGTGTCTTTGCCAATTTCGTCCAGGGCATCGGTGCCGCTCTGGGCGGTGGTCACCTTATAATTTCTGCTTTCAAGGAAAAGAATATGTGGTTTCAGCAAATCTATTTCGTCATCTACCCAAAGTACCTTTATATCGCTCATATGTTTATATTTGTAACAGCCTTCAACGCGTTGTGGCCGGAGTTTTTTTTAATTCAATCTTTCAATCATTCCGCAAGGTTGCTAAGAATTTGCTTCAAAAGTAAACCTTGAGCATTCTGAAAAAATTTTTGTAGCTATTAATTTAAAGTTAAAGTTTGGAAACTGTCCCAAAACATAAAATCATTAACGACCCCATCTATGGTTTTATTACCGTTCCAAGCGCGCTTCTTTTTGATTTGATGGAACACAAATATTTCCAACGGCTTCGAAGGATTTCGCAGATGGGGCTTTCATATATTGTGTACCCCGGGGCCCACCACACGCGTTTTCACCATGCGCTCGGGGCCATGTTTTTAATGCAAAAGGCCGTGCAGGTGCTTCAGTCAAAAGGGGTTTCCATTTCTGAAAAGGAAGCGGAGGCACTATTTATCGCCATCCTGCTGCACGATATTGGCCATGGCCCGTTTTCGCATGCAATGGAAAAAAGCATTGTGGAAGGGGTCAGCCACGAACAGATTTCACTTCTCTTTATGAACAATTTAAACAGGAGGTTTGACAATCAATTAACGCTCGCCATTCAAATTTTCAGGAACGAACATCCAAAAAAATTTCTGCACCAATTAGTAGCCGGACAATTAGATATGGACCGGTTGGATTACCTCAAAAGAGACAGTTTTTATACCGGCGTGCCCGAAGGAACGGTAAACGCACAGCGGTTAATCACAATGCTCAATGTAAAGAATGATCTGTTGGTGGTAGAGGAGAAGGGCATTTATTCGGTTGAAAATTTTTTGGTCGCCCGCCGTTTGATGTATTGGCAAGTTTACCTTCACAAAACCGGAATAGTGGCCGAACAATTATTGGTAAGGGTTTTAAAACGCGCAAAGCAGCTTTCGGCCCAAGGCGTACACCTACCGGCAAGCAGCGCATTGAAGTTTTTTTTGGACAACAAAATAAGCGCAAACGATTTTTCCGAAGAAGTGCTGGAAACTTTTTCAAAATTAGACGATTATGATATCATTTCAGCCATGAAAAACTGGACGGAACATAACGATTTTGTGCTGCGCAATCTTTGCAAAATGCTGCTCAACAGGGATTTGTTGAAAATAAAAGTGAAATCGCGTCCCTTTTCCCAAAAGGCAATTGAAGAAAAAAGAGCTCATATAATGGAAATGTTCTCAATTTCTGAAGAAGAGGCCTCTTATTTTGCCTTTGGCGGAAAGCTGGAAAACCAAGCCTATAGTATGGAAAAGGAAACAATTAATTTGCTGAAAAAAAATGGAAGAATAATAGACGTGGCCAAGGCAAGCGACAACCTGAACCTTGCCGCGCTCTCAAAATCGGTCGTGAAATACTATGTATGTTACCCAAAAAACAAGTTGAACAGCTATTCAGACTAATTCCTTTTTTTCTATTTTTGCAATTATGAAGCGAAAAGACCGAATTCCATTTAAATAAAAAACCTTAATTTGCCCTTTCGCTTGTAAGCAGTTCGGAAAAAAGCCAATCCATCGAATGAAAGATCCTTATTTAATTTTTCAATATAAAGCATGCCGTTCCATTTGGGCCTCAATACATCTGTCAATAAAAACCAAAAAAGAATAGACAGATGAAGTTTACAGCCGCCCAAATAGCAGGAATCTTGAACGGCACCGTGGAAGGTGATGAAAATGTAGCAGTTTCAAAACTGGCTAAGATTGAAGAGGGCAATAAGGGCAGCCTCACTTTTTTGGCAAATCCGAAATACACACATTATATATACTCCACACAGGCCTCCATAACCATTGTCAACAATGATTTTGTGGCTTCGGGAGAATTATCCACCACCCTCATCCGGGTTGAAAATGCGTATAAGGCCTTCTCCCAATTATTGGAATATTACAATCAAGTAAAAATGAATAAAACGGGTATTGAAAGCCCCGTCTTTATTTCAGAAACCGCCAAATACGGCGATAATATTTACCTCGGCGCCTTCTCTTACATTGGCGAAAACGTAAAAATTGGCAACAACGTTAAGATTTATCCCAATGTATATATTGGCGACAACGTAAGCATTGGAAATAACACCACACTGTTCACTGGCGCTAAAATTTATTCTGAAACAATCATCGGGGAATCCTGCGTAATTAACAGCGGGGTGGTCATTGGAGCCGATGGATTCGGGTTTACGCCCAATGAAAAGGGTGAATATCACAAAGTGCCTCAAACGGGCAACGTTGTTTTGGAGAACAATGTGGACATCGGCCCCGGTACCACCATAGACCGCGCCACCCTTGGTTCTACCCTTATTAAAAATGGTGTAAAACTGGACAATCAAATTCAAATTGCCCACAACGTGACCATTGGTGAAAATACCGTCATTGCGGCACAGACCGGGGTTGCGGGATCCACCAAAATAGGAAAAAACTGTATCATTGGGGGCCAAGTGGGTATTGCAGGACATATAATAATTGGCAACAATGTGAAAATACAGGCGCAAAGTGGCATAGGCAGAAATGTGAAAGACAACGAAACCTTGCAGGGCTCCCCTGGTTTCAGCTATGGAGATTTCAATAAAAGTTATGTATATTTTAAAAACCTTCCCAAAATAATGGAACGGTTCAATACAGTTGAAAAAAAACTCGATCATGAATGAAAGTGTGTCAAAACAGCGCACCATTGGTAAGGAAATATCCCTTACCGGAGTAGGCTTGCATACCGGGAAAGAAGTTACAATAACGTTTAAACCGGCCCCAGAAAATCATGGATATACATTCGTGCGGGCCGATTTGGAAGGCCATCCGGTTATTGAGGCCGATGCCAATTACGTTGTCAATACCCAACGAGGCACAAACCTGGAAAAACTCGGGGTTAAAATCCAAACCTCGGAACACGTGCTTGCGGCATTAGTGGGGTTGGAAATAGACAATTGCATCATGGAGCTAAACGCCTCCGAACCGCCAATTATGGACGGCTCCTCAAAATTTTTTGTGGAAGCCATAGAAAGCGCAGGTTTTGTGGAACAAGAAGCCCCACGGGAAGAATATATTGTGAAGGAAGTGATTTCCTATGTTGATGAAGCCTCCGGAAGCGAAATACTCGTGATGCCGGCAGATGAATATCAAGTTACCACAATGGTGGATTTTGGCACAAAGGTTTTGGGGACCCAAAATGCATCACTCAAACATATTTCCGATTTTAAAAAGGAAATCGCAAATGCGCGCACTTTCAGTTTTCTTCACGAAATCGAAATGCTTCTCGAGCACGGCCTCATTAAGGGAGGTGATTTGAACAACGCCATTGTATATGTTGATAAGGAATTATCCGAAAGCACTATGGATAAACTGAGAACGGCATTCGGCAAGGATAATATCTCCGTGAAACCAAATGGAATCCTGGACAATCTAACCCTGCATTATCCCAATGAAGCGGCACGGCATAAACTTTTGGACGTCATCGGGGATTTGGCCCTCGTGGGAACACGCATCCGCGGAAAAGTCATCGCCAATAAACCCGGGCACCATGTAAATACTCAATTTGCTAAAAAACTATTGAAAGTCATTAAATTAGAAGCCCGAAACAACGTCCCAAAATTTGATATAAACCTTCCGCCGGTCAAGGATGTCAATCAAATTATGGCCATGCTTCCCCATAGACCTCCATTTTTACTGGTAGATAAAATTATGGAAATGACCGAAACAAGTGTCGTGGGTCTCAAAAACGTAACCATGAACGAGCCATTTTTTGTGGGCCACTTTCCGGGAGCTCCAGTAATGCCCGGCGTTTTGATAGTGGAGGCCATGGCACAAACGGGAGGCATTTTGGCCTTGAGCACCGTTCCAGACCCCGAAAACTACCTCACTTTTTTTATGAAGATAAATAATGTGAAGTTCAAACAACAAGTCAACCCGGGTGACACACTAATTTTTAAACTTGAACTTATTTCACCTATTCGCCGAGGAATTGTACATATGCAGGGCAATGCCTATGCAAATGGCAAGTTGGTGACAGAGGCCGAATTGATGGCCCAAATGGTTAAAACAAAAAATTTATAAAAAACTGCCAAAATAAATCGAAATCAAGGCATCTAATGAATTCACTACCACAAATACAAAAATAAAGAAATGAACCAACCACTTGCATACGTCCATCCCGGCGCCAAAATTGCTAAAAATGTCGTGATAGAGCCATTCACGACCATTCACAACAATGTAGTGATTGGTGAAGGAACCTGGATTGGCAGCAATGTGACCATAATGGAAGGGGCGCGAATCGGGAAAAACTGCAACATTTTCCCAGGAGCAGTTATTTCGGGGATTCCGCAGGACCTAAAATTCAAGGATGAAGAAACCACTGTAGAAATTGGCGATGGCACAACTCTTCGTGAATATGTAACCATAAACCGAGGCACGATAGACCGGGGCAAGACTACAGTTGGGAAAAATTGTTGGATCATGGCCTATTGCCATATCGCCCATGATAGCATTGTGGGCGACCACTGCATATTTTCAAACAACAGCACCCTCGCGGGGCACGTAACTGTTGGTGACCACGTAGTTCTTGCCGGAATGACGGCAGTGCATCAGTTCTGCATGATCGGCAACCACGCTTTTGTAACCGGGGGCTCCCTGGTCCGGAAGGACGTTCCGCCCTACGTGAAAGCGGCCCGGGAACCCCTGAGCTATGTGGGCATCAATTCCATCGGTTTAAGAAGGAGAGGCTTCAATTCACAAAAAATAACGGAAATCCAAAATATTTACCGACTGCTTTACCAAAAAAATTACAATACTTCACAAGCCGCGGAAATTATTGAGGCAGAAATGGAAGCTACCCCCGAGCGGGACGAGATTCTCCAATTCATCAAAAATTCCAAACGCGGAATTATGAAAGGATACTTCAAATCAAATTAATACAATCCATAACAAATTAGAAAACCAAACAATGGCAACTTCATCAGATATTAGAAAAGGACTTTGCATCCGTTTTAACAACGACATTTATAAAATTATTGAATTCCTGCACGTAAAACCGGGGAAGGGCCCAGCTTTCGTCCGTACCAAGTTGAAAAGCGTAACCACGGGAAAAACAATTGACAATACCTTTTCCGCCGGTCACAAAATTGATGACGTTCGGGTGGAAACCCATAAATTCCAGTTTCTGTATAATGAAGGGAACACCTTTCATTTTATGAATACGGAAGATTATTCGCAAATCCAATTGAACAAGGATATATTGGATACCCCGGAATTAATGAAGGAAGGTGAAATTGTTACGGTACTTATAAATACCGAGGACAGTTCCCCGCTGTCTGTGGAAATGCCGGCCCACGTAATATTGAAAGTCATTTCCGCCGAGCCAGGGGTAAAGGGAAATACCGCCACAAACGCTACCAAACCTGCAATCGTAGAAACCGGTGCCGAAATAAACGTTCCCCTTTTTATCAACGAGGGCGACCGGATCCGGATTGACACTGAAAAAGGTCAATATCAAGAAAGAATGAAAGATTAATTTGAAAAATCTAATATTCTAATTATCCAAAATTCTAACAATCCAAAAAAGTGAAATTCCCTACTCCCCAGACTTTGGCAAATATTGCGGCCCTAATTGGTTCAGACTATGTTGGCGAATCTAATTTTCCAGTTTTGGGCATGAATGAAATTCACGTTGTGCAATCGGGCGATATCGTTTTTGTGGACCACCCAAAATATTATGACAAAGCCCTGCAATCCGCAGCTACGGTAATTCTCATAAATAAAAAAGTAGATTGCCCCATTGGGAAAGCGTTGCTTATTTCCGAAGATCCATTTCGCGATTTCAATAAGTTGACACATCATTTTAAACCTTTCCAAAGTTCCAACAGTGCTATTTCAGATTCTGCTGAAATAGGGGAGGGAACCATTATTCAGCCCAACGTTTTCATTGGCAATAATGTAAAAATAGGTCGCGATTGCTTGATCCATTCCAACGTCTGCATTTATGACAATACTATTATCGGCAATAATGTAACCATTCACGCCGGAACTGTCTTGGGCAGTGATGCTTTTTATTATAAAAACCGACCCGAAAAATTCGATAAACTGTTGAGCGGCGGAAATGTGGTGATTGAAGACAATGTGGATTTGGGTGCACTTTGTACGATTGACAAAGGCGTAACGGCGGCAACCACCATTGGCGAAGGCTCAAAATTGGACAACCAAGTGCAAGTTGGGCACGATACAATTATTGGGAAAAGATGTTTAATTGCTTCCCAAGTGGGAATAGCAGGTTGCGTTGTGATCGGGGATTTTGTAACAATTTGGGGCCAAGTGGGTATTACCAGCGGAATCACAATTGGTGAAAAAGCCGTAATTTCAGCACAGAGCGGCGTGAGCAAATCATTGCCCGGCAACAAAGCATATTTTGGAACACCCGCAGATGAATTCAGAAAAAAATATAAAGAACTGGCAGCTATCAAGCTAATTCCAGACATTGTAGAAAAATTGGACAAATTATCATGAATAACAAGGCAAAAGAGGTTGTAAGAAATTTTTACAGATCAGATATTTTACATGACGAAACTGTGATGGAGCGTTTTTTCCATCCAGAATTGGTGTTTATTTGGAATAGTGCAAATGGGCTTTCCATCATGCATTTTGATGATATTGTAAACTTTTTTGCTGAAGTAAGGCGTTCCTATAATGATCTGAGAGTTGAGGTAAGCCACTTATTGGCTGATGGCCCTCACGTAACCATTCGTTACAAATATTATATTCGTACCATGGAAAATCCCGATGAGGAATTGGGAATTGCCCATTTCATTGCCATTTGGGAAATAAAGGACGATAAAATTTACAGGGGCTATCAAGTGAGCCAACCCGTTACCGATAAAGATGACACAAACGAAAGTTATCACAGGGTTAAGGTTTAATATCTTTTAAATCGAGACGCAAAAGCTGTATCTTTGTCGCAATTCTGAAAAAATAAAACAATAATTTTGTTTGAATAATAAATAAAAATAAACAATAGAAAATACTTAAAAATGAGCGTTTTAGTAAATAAAAATTCAAAAATAATAGTTCAAGGATTCACAGGCAGTGAAGGTACTTTTCACGCCGAACAAATGATTGAGTACGGAACCAATGTTGTTGGGGGCGTAACCCCGGGAAAAGGTGGCCAAAAACATTTGAACAGGCCAGTTTTCAATACAGTTTCTGAAGCTGTTGAAAAAACCGGCGCCGATACAACCATTATTTTTGTGCCACCGGCATTTGCCGCTGACGCCATTATGGAAGCCGCCGACGCGGGAATAAAAGTGATAATAACAATTACTGAAGGAATTCCCGTGAAGGATATGATTATGGCTTCAGATTATATAAAAGACAGGGATTGCCGACTTATCGGCCCAAACTGCCCGGGCGTTATTACTCCCGGAGAAGCAAAAGTGGGCATTATGCCCGGTTTCGTTTTCAAAAAAGGAACGGTTGGTATTGTTTCAAAATCTGGAACCCTTACGTATGAAGCTGCGGACCAAGTGGTAAAACAAGGTCTCGGGATTACTACAGCTATCGGCATTGGTGGCGATCCAATTATCGGAACTACAACAAAAGAAGCCCTGGAAATGCTAATTAATGACGAAGAAAGCGAAGCCGTTGTTATGATCGGTGAAATCGGTGGCCAACTTGAAATAGATGCAGCCAACTGGTACAAAAACAGCGGAATCAAAAAACCTGTGATCGGTTTTATTGCTGGTGAAACGGCCCCTGCGGGAAGGACGATGGGCCACGCGGGCGCAATTGTTGGCGGAAGCGACGATACGGCGCAAGCAAAGAAAAAAGTAATGCGCGAATGTGGCATCCACGTGGTGGATTCCCCGGCGGAAATTGGAAAGAAAGTAAAGGAAGTTTTGGGATAAAGCTTCTAAATTATATGGGAAGCCCTGTGAAATTCACGGGGCTTTTTTTATGAAGAACCCGCAAGCTTTTGTTATATTTGAATCCCCGCCTAATTCGCGGTATAATAATCAAAGTGACCGGTCGAGCGCAATCGAGACCTCTTTTTTTTTAATCGAAATATTCTTTTATATGAAATTATTGGAAGGAAAAACAGCAATCATTACAGGCGGAAGCCGCGGAATTGGGAAAGGAATAGTTGAAACATTTGCCCAACACGGTGCAAATGTGGCTTTCACATATAGCTCATCCGAAGGAGCGGCAAATGCTTTGGCCGATGAAGTTTCAAAAAGTGGCGTAAAGGCAAAAGCTTATAAAAGCGACGCGGCTTCTTACGATGAATCCCAAAAATTGGCGGAAGAGGTTTTAAATGATTTTGGAAGCATCGACATTCTCGTGAACAACGCCGGAATCACCAAAGACAATCTGTTGATGCGCATTTCCGAGGAAGATTTTGATAAGGTAATTGAAGTAAACCTAAAATCGGTTTTCAATATGACCAAAGCCGTACAACGCGCAATGCTCAAACAGCGCAAAGGTTCAATAATAAATATGAGCTCCGTTGTGGGCGTAAAAGGAAACGCCGGACAGACCAACTATGCGGCTTCAAAAGCTGGGATTATTGGTTTTACAAAATCTGTTGCCTTGGAATTGGGTTCCCGCGACATTCGCTGCAACGCCATCGCCCCCGGCTTCATCGAAACGGAAATGACCGGAAAATTGGACGAAGCAACCGTAAAAGGTTGGCGCGAAGCCATCCCACTAAAACGCGGCGGTTCTCCGGAAGATATTGCCAATGCTTGTGTTTTCCTCGCCAGCGATCTTTCGGCTTATGTTACTGGGCAAGTGCTTAATGTTGATGGGGGAATGCTAACTTAATTTACGATTTTAGATTTTAGATATACGATTTATGAATATTACCAAAGAAATTGAAATTTTCGGATTGCACTTTAAATCTAAAATCATAAATCGTAAATCGTAAATCCCGATGGCTATAGAAACCATACTTTACATAATTCTCGCCGGAGTAATTTCTATTGCTTTGGCGGTTTTTATGTATGGCTATAAGTCAAAACAAAAGGGTTCTTTGCGATGGGTTTTTGGGATTTTGCGCTTTATAACCTTGTTTTCAATCTTGCTTTTGATAATCAATCCAAAATTCAAAAGTGAAACTTATACTATTGAAAAGCCGAAACTTCCCGTACTTATTGACAATTCAGCGTCAGTAGGGGAGTTGAACCAAAAAGAAAATGTTTCAACTTTACTTCAAAAACTAAAAGAGAACGACGATTTAAACGAAAAATTCGATATTTCCTATTATTCCTTCGGAAGTGATTTCCGTGAAAGCGATTCCCTTTCCTTTGCTGAAAAAAATACGAATATTTCAAAGGCACTTGCTTCGGCAAACCAACTTTTCAAAAACCAAACCGCGCCAACAATTCTCATAACCGACGGAAACCAAACCTTGGGAAATGACTATGAATTTTCTTCCGCAACCTATAAAAATCCAATTTATCCAGTAATTCTGGGCGATTCCATAAAATACACCGATTTAAAAATTGAGCAACTCAACACCAATCGGTATGCTTTCCTAAAAAACCAATTTCCCGTTGAAGTTATTCTGAATTACAGCGGCACAAACCCCGTAAATTCTGAATTTATTATTTCGCAAGGCGCGGCAACGGTTTATAGAACAAACGTTTCCTTTTCGGAAAATGAATCGTCAAAAACATTAAATTTTACACTTCCCGCAAATTCCGTGGGACTTCAAAAATACAACACGCAAATACTTCCGCTCACGGATGAAAAAAATAAAACCAACAACAGCAAGCAGTTTGCGGTGGAAGTGATTGACCAAGCCACAAATGTTTTGGTAGTGAGCAAATTGGTCCATCCAGATTTAGGTGCGCTAAAAAAAGCGATTACTACAAACGAACGACGAACAATCACTTTTAAAAAACCAGCTGAAGCGGTGGCCGTTTTAAATGATTTTCAGCTCGTAATCCTGTATCAACCGGACAGAAGTTTTGCTTCGGTTTTTACGGAAATTGAAAAACTCAATAAAAATACTTGGGTAATCTCAGGATTGCAAACCGATTGGTATTTTTTGAACGGTGCGCAGGATAATTTCAATAAAGAGGCTTCAAACCAGAGCGATGATATTCAGGCTGAATTGAATTCCAACTACGGCGCTTTTGCCGTGGAAAATATTGGTTTTGATGATTTTCCGCCACTGCACACGGAGTTTGGCGCGTTGACGATCAGCGTTCCAAATGAAGTAATGTTGGAACAAACCGTAAGTGGAATTGCCAATGGAAATCCGTTGCTCGCCACCATGGAAATAAACGGAAAGCGCGATGCCATTTGGGATGGTGAGGGCTTTTGGCGATGGCGCGCGCGCAGTTTTCTGCAAACGGAAAGCTTCCAAAGTTTTGATGATTTTATTGGGAATCTCGTGCTATATTTAGCTTCAAATAAAAGACGAAGTAGGTTGGAAGTATCTTCGGAAACATTTTATTATAATAACAATGCAATAAAAATTTCAGCGCAGTATTTCGATAAAAATTATGTTTTCGACAATCGGGCTTCGCTAAACATTACGGTAAAAAATACTGAAACCGAAAAGCAGACAACGTTCCCGATGCTTTTGCGGAACAATTATTTTGAAGTTGATCTCAACAGCCTTTCTGCGGGCGAGTATAATTACACAGTTTCCGTTCAAAACGAAGTGGTTTCAGCCAGTGGCAATTTCACGATTTTGGATTTTAATGTGGAGCAGCAGTTTTTGAATGCCGATGTTAAAAAATTAAACCGGATTGCAAAAAATACAAACGGAAAAGCCTATTTTACAGAACAATCTGATGTTTTAATTCAATCATTGATTGAGAATACTAACTTCCAAAACATTGAACGGAGCGAGCAAAAAGTAGTACCTTTGATCGATTGGAAATATCTGCTCGCGCTTATCGTTCTTGCCCTTGCTGCGGAATGGTTTATCAGAAAATACAACGGACTTATCTAAAAATTAACCCATAAAAATATACAATGGAAAAATTACCCAGACACACAATACCCGTAATTATTGGAATTATTTTACTTATTATTTTATCTGCAAAATCATCAATAACCATTAAAGCCGGACACGCAGGCGTGCTTTACGAAACCTTCGGAAATGGGGTGGTTACCGACGAACCGCCACTTGGCGAGGGTTTCCATATAATAGCCCCTTGGAATAGGGTTTTTATTTATGAAGTCCGCCAACAGGAACTCAGCGAAAAAATGCAGGCACTTTCCTCAAACGGACTTGAAATTAAGCTTGATGCCTCTGCTTGGTACCAACCGATACATGCTGATCTTGCCAAGCTACACCAAGAAAAGGGAGAGGACTATTTGCAGCGAGTAATACAACCCGCAATTCGCAGTGCGGCAAGAAGCGTGGTGGGGCGTTATACTCCGGAACAGCTTTACTCCAGCAAGCGCGATGCCATACAGGAAGAAATATTTGACGAAACAAAAAAAATCCTCGATAAACAATACGTTCAATTGAATGAGATTTTGGTTCGCGATGTAACCCTTCCGCCAACCATAAAGGATGCCATTGAGCGCAAACTGCGCCAAGAGCAGGAATCTTTGGAATATGAGTTCCGTTTGGAAAAAGCCACCAAAGAGGCCGAAAAGGTGCGGATTGAAGCCCAAGGAAAAGCAGATGCAAACCAAATTTTGAGCGCCTCGTTGACCGATAAAATACTGCAGGATAAAGGGATTGATGCTACCCTCGAACTTGCAAAATCGCCAAATGCAAAAGTGGTGGTGGTTGGCTCCGGCGATAATGGCTTACCTTTGATTTTGGGGAATAA
>JBEBRF010000011.1:0-39072 GCA_040394975.1 Aequorivita soesokkakensis | reverse complement strand
GCTTCAGGACATAGCCAAAGAGCTTAACGTGCCGAAATATCGCACTCAAAAAAAATTGGAATTGGTATATCAAATCCTCGACTATCAAGCCGCAAATCCCAAAAAGGTTACAGCGGCCCTCAAAACGGAGGAGACCCCAGCCATAAAAATAGAGGAAAAAAGTTTGCCAATTGCCACTTCTGAGGAAAAGGTCACAAAAACGATTCCCCAAAAAAATGAAAACCGGAACAAAAAACCCCAGCACCAAAAGCAACATTTCGATAAAAAGAATGACGAGGGAAAAAAACCTGCCAATGATATTCGGCCAAATCAGGAAAGAAACGATAGAACCGACAAAGCCGAAACCGATAAAAAAACGCAGCACCAAAAGCCCAATACCCACCCCAACGACCACCGGCACAAAAACCAACGCAACGACAACAACAATTCAGACAACCGGCAAAAGCACCCCAACCATAAGCAAAAAGATGGCAACGTGCACGAAAATATAACCAACGGAAACAAAGATTCCCGAAACCGTTACCGCGAGCCGGATTATGAGTTTGATGGCATCATTGAAAGTGAAGGTGTGCTCGACCTTATGCAGGACGGTTATGGCTTTCTGCGCTCCAGCGATTACAATTACCTCTCATCGCCCGATGATATTTACGTTTCGCAATCACAGATCCGCCTTTTCGGTTTAAAATCTGGAGACACAGTCTTGGGGGAAGTGCGTCCGCCAAAGGAAGGCGAAAAATATTTTCCTTTAATTAAGGTGAACAAAATAAACGGCCTGAACCCAAATGTGGTTCGCGACCGCGTTTCATTTGAGCATTTAACGCCACTTTTCCCACAGGAAAAATTTAACCTTGCCGATAAGCAAAGTACCATTTCAACAAGGATTATCGACCTTTTTGCGCCTATTGGAAAAGGCCAGCGCGGCATGATCGTTTCGCAACCAAAAACAGGAAAAACAATGTTGCTGAAAGATATTGCAAATGCAATAGCCGCAAACCATCCCGAAGTTTATCAAATTGTTCTTTTGATTGACGAACGCCCTGAAGAAGTTACCGATATGCAACGAAATGTCCGCGGTGAAGTGGTCGCTTCTACTTTTGATAAAGAAGCCAGCGAGCACGTGCGTGTTGCGAATATCGTTATCGACAAAGCAAAACGTTTGGTGGAATGTGGCCACGATGTGGTGATTCTTTTGGATTCCATTACCCGTTTGGCGCGAGCTTACAACACCGTTCAGCCCGCGAGCGGAAAAATATTGAGCGGTGGTGTGGATGCAAACGCGCTGCACAAACCGAAGCGTTTCTTCGGTGCTGCGCGAAATATTGAAAACGGCGGCTCGTTGACCATCATTGCAACCGCGCTCACGGAAACAGGATCAAAAATGGACGAGGTTATTTTTGAGGAATTCAAAGGAACGGGAAATATGGAACTTCAACTGGATCGGAAAATTTCGAACCGAAGGATTTTCCCTGCCATCGATCTTACCTCTTCCAGTACGCGCCGCGACGACCTTTTGCTTGACGAAAACGTTATCCAGCGCATGTGGGTAATGCGGAAATATCTAGCGGATATGAATCCGGTGGAAGCAATGGAATTCATCAACGACCGAATAAAACAAACCCGAAACAACGAAGAGTTTTTGATTTCAATGAATGGATAAATTCTTTTTAAAGAAATGTAAGCCCCGCACATAAAAAATGCGGGGCTTTTTGTTTTACCGTTTTCAGGTTTTTGAAAAATTAATTTGTTTGCTTTCCTATATTTGTCTTTCATAAAATAAAAATGAAAAAAACTCTATTTCTTGCAATCGTATTAATTTCAACATTCGGATTAGCACAAACCACTACTTTTGAAACCTCGAACGGTTTAAAAACAGCTATTTACGAAGAAGTTATTTCTTATTATTTGGCTTTGGAAAAGAAATTTCCATCAATAACGGTTTTTGAAATGGGCCAAACGGACAGCGGCTTCCCGCTGCACGTTGTGACTTTCGATCCGGAAAATAAAAACCAAATCAACACTTCCGAAGCATTTCCAAAAGAAAACAGAAATCTGCTACTTATAAACAACGGAATCCATCCCGGCGAGCCCGACGGAATTGATGCCACAATGTTGCTTTTTCGCGATTTTGCCGAAAATAAAATCACGATTCCGAAAAGCACAATCATTGCCACAATTCCGGTTTACAACATTGGCGGCGCGTTGAACAGGAACAGCACCAGCCGCACCAACCAAAACGGCCCCGAGGAATACGGTTTCCGCGGAAATGCGAGAAATTATGATTTGAACCGCGACTTTATAAAAAACGACTCCAAAAATGCCCGCGCTTTCGCCGAGATTTTCCATTGGCTGAACCCCGATTTGTTTATCGACAACCACGTTAGCAACGGCGCCGATTATCAATATGTGCTCACCCATCTTTTTACGCAGCACAACAAATTGGGCGGCGAATTGGGGAAGTATTTACATTCTTCATTAATGCCGCAATTGGAAGATTCACTGCATCAAAAAAATTGGGACATTACGCCTTATGTGAACGTTTTCAACCAAGTTCCGGAAAAGGGATTTACGCAATTTATGGATTCCCCGCGTTATGCCTCGGGCTACACAACGCTTTTTAACAGTTTTGGGCTTACGGTAGAAACGCATATGCTAAAACCCTACAAACAAAGGGTTGAGGGAACTTATGGGTTGATGAAAACATTCATTTCCATCGCTGAAAAAGATGCAGAAAAAATAAAAAATCTGCGGAAAAATTCCTTCGAAAAATATAAAGTGGGAAGCTACTACCCTATTTCCTGGGAAGTGGATTCGTCAAAAACCTCAACGCTCAATTTTAAGGGTTTTGAAGGAGAAATGATTCCGAGTAAAATAACTGGGGCTGACCGTTTGAAATATTTTCGCGATAAACCATTTACCAAAGATGTGAAATATTACAACTATTTCAAAGCTGCGGATTCCGTGAAAATTCCTTTGGCATACGTTGTTCCGAAAGGATATTGGAACGTTATCGAACTTTTGAAATTGAACAAAATTGAGTTTTCTGAAATCAAAAAAGATTCAACGATTGCTGCGGAAGTTTACAGAATTGAAAATTATGAAACGGTGAAAAATCCGTATGAAGGACATTATCTGCATTACAACACCCAAGTTTCAAAAAGCACCGAAAATGTTTCGCTGAAAGCCGGCGATATTTTGATCAAAACCCAACAGCCCGGCGTTCGCTATCTATTGGAAACATTGGAACCTTCGGCGACGGATTCATTTTTCAACTGGAATTTCTTCGATGCCATCCTTCAACAAAAAGAACATTTTTCACCCTACATTTGGGAAGATATGGCCGAGAAATTCTTAAATGAAAACCCCGAAATCAAAAAAGAATTCGATTCGAAAAAAATAAACGATCCCGAATTTAAGAAAAACTGGTATTCGCAATTGGATTGGATCCACAAAAAATCGCCCAATTACGAAAAATCACACCTCCGTTATCCTATCGTTCGGGTGGGTGGTTAAATATTCTTTTGGGAATAAAAGCTTGATATTTTCGTAAGAATCCAGAAGTGCCTTTTGCGATTTTTCGAAATTCTTCCACTTCACTTTTTTGATTCCCTCCGTTGGTTCCGGAATCAGCGGGCCGTCATAATCGCTGAACATTTCATACCAATAGGTTATTTTTAAACGGAACTTTTCATTACGCGTAAACACGTGATAAGTTGTCATCAAAAAATTGCGGATTTCCAGATCCTTCACGCCGGTTTCTTCTATAACTTCCCTAATGGCAGCTTCTTGGTGGGTTTCGCCCTTTTCAATTTTCCCTTTCGGAAGGTCCCATTTTTTGTTCCGGCGGATAAATAGAATTTCCTTTTTGCTGTTATAGACCAAACCGCCGGCGGCTTCAACCACCTTTATTTTCCTCCGAAGAAATCGTTCCAGTTTTTCTGCATTTTTGTGGTACAGATTTATGTAAAGCAATTCGCCGTTGTTTATTTTTTTTACCAACTTTTTAAAATGCGCCTCTTTTAGCGGAATGGTGGTATAGCGCTCCCCAATATTTTCCTCGGTGGAAAGAATAATGGGAATATCTTTTACAAAAACTTTATACATTTGTACAATGATATTAAACAAGGAAACGGCCCAAAAAACCGCTGCGTTATTATTGCAAATTAATGCAATAAAATTACAACCACAAAACCCTTTTACGTGGGCATCGGGATGGAAATCGCCGATTTATTGCGACAATCGCGTCACACTTTCTTACCCGATGATTCGAAATTACATCCGCGAAAACCTTGCAAAACAAATTGAGGAAATCTACGGAAAGCCCGAAATGATTGCCGGCGTTGCCACTGGCGCGATTGGGATTGGTGCTTTGGTCGCCGATTATTTGAACGTTCCGTTTTGCTACGTTCGCCCCGAAGCAAAAGGCCACGGACGCCAAAATAAAATTGAGGGCCACTTGGAAAAAAACACAAATGTTGTGGTTGTGGAAGACCTCATCAGCACCGGAAAAAGCAGTTTGATGGCCGTTGAAGCCTTAAAGGAAGCCAATGCACATGTGAAGGGAATGGTGGCGATTTTCAGTTACGGATTTAAAACTGCGGAAGAAAATTTCAAAAATGCGAATGTTACTTTGAACACATTGAGCAATTATGAAATGTTGCTGGAAGAAGCCGAAAAATCAAAATATATAAATGCTGAAGAAGCAATTTTACTTTCCGAATGGCGGAAGAGTCCTGAAACTTGGGGACAATAAAGTGTTCAGTTTGCAGTGGCAGTGGGCAGTATTTTTGGATAATTATTATATGAATGATACAAAATTTTATTTTAATCTTTGCTTTCTTAATTGGTTCTAATTGCTTTTCCCAAGATTACGAATTGAGGACTACGCCTTACGTAAAATGCGAAATTTTTTATAAAGACCGTTCTTCAGAAAAAGGTTTTTTGAGATTAGCCAGTTCAGCTTTTTCACCACATTTTAAAAAGGAAGAAAATGGAAAGTCAAAAAAAATAGATTTTGAATTAATTGATAAAATTGTAAGCAATCCAGAAACCGAAAACGAAAGGATTTTTCAATATTTAAATCATAATTACAATAAATTCAAAATTTTTGTTGAATTGATTTATGACGATGTTTTGAGTATTTATATAAGTTCTACGGATTCGGATGACCTTTTTTATTCCGATTTTGACAGACAAAATATTCGTGAAATGATGGCACAAGCAAAATTTGAAGGGAAGTCAGGTTTTACAAAACGGCTTAAAAGTTCCGATACGTTGAATTTGCCAAATGGAAAAAAGATAAGTCTTCCAATGCGATATTCATATTACTACGGTTTAGATTATGGAGTAGCATTTGGCACAACACCAAAACTCAATTATTATCTTTTAAAAGAAGGAAATACTAAACTTTACAAAGTTGAAAAAAACAAACGCTTCTTAAAAAACGCAAATGATATTATTGAGGATTGTCCTATTATTTTAAATGATTTACAAAACAACGCCATTAATATTTTCGATTTGCCATACTTTATTGAATATTATAAGGATGTATGTAAATCAGGAAATAATATTGAGAATTAATTTCTCGAAATTTAGTTTATATTAAAAGCAATAAAAAAATAAAAGATATTCCAAATGAAATTGAATAGCAAAAAAGTAACAACCCAAAAATCCGCTGCGGAGCTTTGTGATTTTTTGACCGATGTAAAGAATTTTGAAACTTTGATGCCAGAGAACATCAGCAAATTTGAGGTTTTAAGCGAAAAGTCTTTTGTATTTTCGCTAAAAGGAATGCCCGAAATTGCGTTGGAAGTAAAGGATGTTGAAAAGCCGAACAAAGTTGTTTTGGGCGCAATCAGCGATAAAATTCCATTTTCGTTGACCGGAAATATTCAAGAAATTTCTGAAAATTCGGCAACAGTGGAATTGCTTTTTGAAGGCGAATTCAACGCGATGATGGCGATGATGATTAAGGGCCCGATTTCAAAATTTATCGATACGTTGGCTTCAAATTTGGAATAAGTATAAATCGAACCCTTGGTGGCTGAGCGGAGCCGAAGCCTCAATAAATTAGTTTAATTTCTTTCAGTTGAAATTTCTGCAAACCGACGTTTTCGGTTTCCACCAAAAGTTCCCCGATTTCGGAAACGCCTTTTATAATGCCGTTGAAGCGCGAACCCTCGGGGGTTTCAAACACCGAAACCATTTCCTTTCTGAATAAATTATTTTCGTATTGCCGTTTCATTTCAGAAAAATCCATTTCCGATAGATTTTCCAATTTTCTGAAAACGTTTTTCAAAATTAATTGGAGCACTTCGTCCAAATTAAAATCGGTTCCGGTTACCAATTTTAGGGAACTGGCCTGTGGAAGATTGGGAAATTCGGTTTCATTTACATTAATGCCAATCCCGATTACGGAACATTTCACATTGCTTCCTTCCAAAATGTTTTCAATCAAAATTCCACAAATTTTCTTTTTAGCTGACAATATGTCGTTAGGCCATTTTATCGAAATAGTTGGAACGTTCAAATTTTTTAAGGTTTCTATAATTCCCACAGATACGGCCATTGAAATCATAAATTGACGCTCGGCCAGCACCGCTTCAAATCTTTTGAACACGCTGAAAGTAAGGCTCTCCCCTTCTTTTGAAACCCATCCATTCCCCATTTGTCCGTGGCCCGAAAGTTGGTTTTCAGTAATAACCACAGTTTGGTCTTCCAATTGAGTTTTCCTCGCCAATTTTTTCAGGTAGGAATTGGTGGAATCGATGGCATTAAGTTTGATTAAGTTGAAAACCATAAATATGTTTAGTATTACGCCATTAAAGCGTTTCAAGAAACAAAAAAGTAATAACTTTGCGAAAAGAAAAAGAAAGATAATTAATGCAGAAAAAACAAGCAGGAACAGATCAACTTATTACCCAAATAATACGCGGGATTGAAGAAGTAAAGGGGCATGATATAGAAATTCTGGACCTCAGGGAAATAGAAAACACCGTTTGTGACTATTTTATAATATGCAATGGTACGTCAAACACACAAGTGAACGCCATTGTGAATTCCATTCAAAAATCCGTAAGCAAAGCATTAAAGGAAAAACCGTGGCACGTTGAAGGCAGCGACAACGCAGAGTGGATACTTATGGACTATGTTCACGTTGTAGTGCACGTTTTTCAGAAACACATCCGGGAGTTCTACGATATTGAAGGGCTTTGGGGCGATGCAAAATCAGTTAAAATAGAAACAACACATTAAAAGAAAATAGCCCAATGGCCGAAGAAAATAAAAATAAAAAGAACGAAACGAGGAAGCAAAAGCCCACCTATTACTGGATTTATGCAGTAATAATTATGCTTTTCTTTGCTATCCAGATTTTTGGCGGTGGCAGTTGGTCACAGCCGGATAAAACCAATCAAGCACAGTTCGAGGAATATTTGAGAAATGGCGATGTAGAAAAAGTTGAAGTAATCAACAAAAAAATTGCAAAGGTTTATTTAACCGAGGAAGCCAAAAAAAAGGAAATCCATTCCAAAAAGGGCGATGCACCTTCGTTTTTAACACCAGGCCCGAACGACCCCAACTACCAGTTTGAATTTGGCGACCTTCAGTTATTTCAGAAGGATTTTCAAGAAATAAAAACACAAAACAATTTACCCACAACCCTAAACTTTGATACGGAAAACAATGTATGGGGCGATATTTTGATGGGCATTTTGCCCTTTGTTATTATCATTGGAATCTGGATTTTCATAATGCGGAGAATGTCTGCGGGTGCCGGAGGAGGCGCCGGCGGACAACTATTCAACATAGGAAAATCCAAGGCAAAACTCTTTGATGAAAAGACAGACGTAAAAACAACTTTTAAAGATGTGGCAGGCCTGGAAGGTGCAAAAGAAGAAGTTCAGGAAATCGTGGACTTCTTGAAACAGCCTGACAAATACACCTCTTTGGGGGGTAAAATTCCCAAAGGTGCATTATTGGTTGGGCCTCCGGGAACGGGCAAGACTCTTCTTGCAAGAGCCGTTGCCGGTGAAGCACAGGTACCGTTCTTCTCCCTTTCGGGTTCAGATTTTGTAGAGATGTTTGTAGGTGTTGGGGCCTCGCGCGTACGCGATCTTTTCAAACAGGCAAAAGACAAATCACCTGCCATTATTTTTATTGATGAAATTGATGCCATTGGCCGGGCTCGGGGCAAAAACAATTTTTCAGGCAGCAATGACGAGCGCGAAAACACATTGAACCAGCTCCTCACTGAAATGGACGGTTTCGGTACAAACACAAATGTTATTGTACTGGCCGCAACAAACCGTGCCGATGTTTTGGACAAAGCCTTAATGCGCGCGGGCCGTTTTGATAGACAGATTTATGTGGACCTTCCCGATGTCCGGGAACGCAAGGAAATATTTGAAGTCCATTTGCGCCCGATTAAAAAAGACGAAGAACTGGACACAGATTTTCTGGCAAAGCAGACGCCAGGTTTCTCCGGAGCTGATATTGCGAATGTCTGCAACGAAGCAGCGCTCATTGCCGCCAGAAACGGTAAAAAATCCGTGGGGCGTCAAGATTTCCTTGATGCAGTAGATAGAATTGTGGGCGGGCTCGAAAAGAAAAACAAAATAATGACAATGGACGAAAAACGGGCCATTGCCTTTCACGAAGCGGGCCACGCAACGGTAAGCTGGATGCTGGAACACGCCGCACCCCTTGTAAAAGTTACAATTGTACCCCGCGGCCAATCGTTAGGCGCAGCCTGGTATTTGCCCGAGGAAAGATTGATAATACACCCTGAACAAATGCTGGACGAAATGTGCTCTGCTTTAGCAGGCCGCGCCGCAGAAAAGGTGATTTTCAATAGAATTTCAACCGGAGCATTGAGCGATCTTGAAAAAGTGACCAAACAGGCCCGCGCCATGGTGACCATTTATGGGCTTAATGACAAAATTGGGAACCTAACCTATTACGACAGCAGCGGACAATCAGAATACAACTTCAGTAAGCCATACAGTGAAAAAACAGCGGAATTGATCGACCTGGAAATATCAAAGCTTATCGAGGAACAATATAACCGTGCCGTCAGGATTTTGGAAGAAAACAAAGATAAATTGACCGAATTGGCAAACGTACTGCTGGAAAAGGAAGTGATATTTAAGGACAACCTTCAAAAAATATTTGGAGACAGACCCTTTGAAACTCCGGAAGTAGCATCAAGAGTGGCATCTACCTAAAAGGTGCCACTTTCCTTATAACGCAATAATAATATTTTGGCAACCTAACTTCAACATAGATTTTATATATTTGAAGTATATCAGATTCTTGAACTCCTCAATTCATTATAAATGAGTCTATTTAAAAGACTTCTTAACCCCAATTATAAATCGGATGAGAAGGCCAAACGCGCCGAGAAAGCCGATCATAGCACCTATTATCCCGAACAAAAACTTCCCATAGACGAAAAATTTACCTACAATTTCAAAAACAACGGGGGCAAGTTCCTCTATTGCGAAAATTGGGAAGAAGTGACCGAAGCTTTTGACAATATAATGATTGAAAACGATTGGTATGAACAGGACGTACTCTGCGTAAACGAAGCGCTTTCGAAAAAGTTTGATGGCTTTAACCTGAATTTTACCAAAAATTCCAATTCAAAATTTTTCCTCTCCACCTGCGAATCCCTGGTATCAAACAACGGCTCCATTCTTCTCTCCTCAAACCAGATAAAGGAAAAGAAGCTCAATGAACTGCCCCTTAACATTATTATATTCGCCACAACCAGCCAAATTGTTGATTCCATAAGCGAAGGTTTGCGAATTATAAAAAACCAAAGCTCAGGATATATTCCCAGCAATATCACTACCATTCAAGACTTTGAAACTGAAAAAGAAAAGGATTTTATGAGTTATGGAAGTAGCACAAAAAACCTATATTTGTTGCTACTGGAAGACTTATAATATGAAGGAAATTCTCGTACGCACCTTTTCTGGCGTATTATACATTTCGATCATCATCTTTGCAATGTTCACTTCGCGCGAATGGTTTATGGGTCTTTTTTTTATCCTGGGGGTTATCACTTTAAGCGAGTATTTAAAACTTGTGCACCTCAAAAGTTATCTCGCCTACTTCCTTCTTGCAGCGGCCTTTTACTTTTTGAGCTATGAGGTTTTTGACAACAATGCCGTGTATCTATTGTTGATATTGAGTGGATTTGTAAATCTTTTTCTTTTAAAGGATGTGCTGTGGACCAGCAAAATACCAATGTTTGGGAAGAAAAAATACATAACCGTAATTCTTTACATCATCAGTGGCTTCGTGTTCATTACCCTCATCCCCGTTATGGATATTGACGGAAAATTCAAGCCCGAACTAATAGTGGCCGTGTTCATTTTAATATGGAGCAACGATACCTTGGCCTATCTCATTGGGAAAAATTTCGGAAAACATAAACTGCTGGAACGCATTTCCCCAAAAAAAACAATCGAAGGGTTTGCGGGCGGCATGCTCGGCGCTCTTTTGGCAGGATTCATTATCTTTAAGGTGCTGCAGGACTACAGTCCGGAGGTTGCAGTAAAGTATTCGTTGTGGAAGTGGATCGTTTTGGGCATAATAGTCGCTATTTTTGGAACCATTGGCGACCTGATACAATCAAAATTCAAAAGGCAGGCGGGCGTGAAGGACAGCGGCATAATTATGCCCGGCCACGGTGGCCTCTATGACCGGCTGGACAGCATTATTTATGCGAGTCCGTTTGTGTATGCATTTTTATTAATAGTTGACAATGTTTCATAAAGAAGGTTTCAAAATAATTATAATAGCGCTGATCATAGTTATCGGCCTTAGCCTATTGGCAAATATCTTCCTCGAAAATCCAACCATACGCGGAGGAACCATCATAACCCTGCTAATCCTTTTGCTTCTGATATTGCAGTTTTTCCGAAACCCGAAACGGAATTTCTTCGTAAACCCCGGTCAAGTCCTCTCTTCCGTTGATGGGAAGGTCGTGGTTATTGAAGAAGTATTTGAAGGGGAATATTTCAACGACAAACGCTTGCAGGTTTCCGTTTTTATGAGCCCCATAAACGTTCACGTAACCCGCTACCCCGTTGGCGGGAAGGTCGTGTACAGCAAATATCACTCTGGGAAATATTTGGTCGCCTGGCACCCCAAGTCTTCCGAAGAAAACGAGCGCACCACCGTTGTGGTAAACAATGACATATTCGGCGACGTGCTTTTCAGACAAATTGCCGGCGCCCTGGCCAAGCGAATCGTGAATTACGCCGAAATGGGACAAATGGTGGAACAAACGGAGGACAGCGGTTTCATAAAATTTGGGTCGCGCGTAGATATTTTCTTGCCGCTGGATGCAAAAATAAAAGTGGGCCTAAACCAAAAAGTAAAAGGCGGAATTTCAATAATCGCAGAAAAACAATGACTCCTGAAGAGCTTGATAGTGCATTTAAAAATGCCGTGAAGAGCATTAACGAACACACCGAACCTTTTCCGGCAGATGTTCTTTTGCGGCTTTATGCCTATTACAAACGCGCTACAAACGATGCCGACATTCCCAGTGGCGGAAAACCCCATATTTCCGCGTTTAAGACCAATGCACTCTTCCAAACGCGCGGACTCACCGAGGATGAAGCCAAACAACTGTACATTGAAGCCGTGAACCAATATTTTCTGTACCGAAAGTAATCAAGCCTTTTTTAAACCTGCCAGACTGGCCTTAATGGTTTCAATTTTTGCGAGCGCATCCGCTTCTTTTTGTTTTTCCATGGCCACCACTTTTTCCGGGGCGCTGTTTACGAAACGCTCATTTTTAAGTTTCCCCTGCACGCTTCTTAAAAATCCTTCGGTGTATTTCAATTCCTCCGTCAATTTTTCCCTTTCCTCTTCCATGTTAACCGCCCCCGAAATCGGAATGAAATACTCGTTGCTCTTTATGCGGAAGGTAAGCGCACCCTCAATTTTTTCTGAAATATATTTCAATTCCGAAAGGTTGCCCAGTTTTGAAATTACCGCATCAAATTCCTTTGATACATTTTCGTTGTTGAGCACATAAAGCGCAACGCTATCTTTGAAGGAAATGTTTTTTTCCTTCCGAATAGTTCTTATTGCCGAAATAACTTCGGAAGCGAACTCAAAATTCTTGATGATGTTTTCATCACAATCTACCGCCTTTGGCCATTCTGAAATTATCAAAGCTTCCGAAATATCGCGCTGGGCAAGGTGTTGCCAGATTTCTTCGGATATAAATGGAACGAAAGGATGCAGGATTTTCAGGTTATCTTCCAAAAGGGAAATGACTTCCAAATAGGTTTTTTCTGAAATTTTTTCGCCGAAAGGTGGCTTTACCATTTCCAAAAGCCAGGAACAGAAATCGTCCCACACCAATTTATAGGTTGCCATCAACGCATCGCTTATTCGGTATTTGCCGTAATGGTCTTCAATTTCAGCAAGGGTTTTCTGGAATTTGCTGCGGTACCATTTCAACGCAATTGTATCGCTTTGTGAAGGTTTTTTTTCAATGTCAACTTCCCAACCGTTAATTAATCTGTATGCGTTCCAAATTTTGTTTACAAAGGCACTGCCCTGTTTGCAAAGGTCTTCATCAAACATCAAATCATTCCCGGCGGGGGAGCTCAAAAGCATTCCCACGCGGACGCCATCGGCTCCGTAGGTTTCAATCAAATCGATGGGATCCGGGGAATTGCCCAGCGATTTGCTCATTTTTCTACGCTGTTTGTCCCGAACGATTCCAGTTAAATAAACATTAGTAAACGGTTTTTCGTTTCTGTACTCATAACCCGCGATAATCATTCGAGCAACCCAGAAAAAAAGGATTTCCGGGGCGGTTACCAGATCGTTGGTTGGATAATAATAATTGATTTCCTTATTGTCTGGTTCCAAAATTCCGTTGAAAACGCTTATGGGCCAAAGCCAAGAGGAAAACCAAGTATCAAGTGCATCGGGGTCCTGTTTTAGGTTGTTTATTGTAAGTTGTGGGTTGTTGGATTTTTCTCGCGCAAGTTGCACTGCTTCATCTATGGTTTCTGCAACCACGAAATCCTCTTTTCCATCGCCATAAAAATATGCCGGGATTTGCTGGCCCCACCAAAGTTGGCGGGAAATGTTCCAATCGCGAACGTTTTCCATCCAATGGCGGTAAGTGTTTACGAATTTTTCGGGAACTATATTTACGTCCCTTTCCAGCACGGCATCCAAAGCAGGCTTTGCGAGTTCTTTCATTTTGAGGAACCATTGGTCGCTCAATTTTGGCTCTATAACCGCACCGGTCCGTTCGCTTGTTCCAACTTTATGTGTATGGGTTTCAATTTTTGAAAGTGCGCCCATTTCTTCCAGTTCCCTAACAATTTCCTTTCTGACCACGAAACGGTCCTTTCCTTCGTAATGAAGGCCGAAACTGTTCAAAGTGCCGTCATCATTAAGAATGTCAATGATTTCAAGATTGTGCCTATCGCCCAATATTTTATCGTTTTCATCGTGGGCGGGCGTAACTTTCAAACAGCCCGTACCGAATTCAATGTCCACATATTCATCCTCAATAATAGGAATTATGCGGTTGCAAACGGGAACGATTGCTTTTTTACCCCGAAGATGCGCAAAACGCTCGTCATTGGGGTTGATGCAGATGGCGGTATCGCCCAGAATGGTTTCGGGGCGTGTGGTGGCGATGGTCAAAGTATCTTCGCTACCTTCAATTTTATAATTTAAGTAAAAAAGATTTCCCTGTTTTTCTTCATAAATAACCTCTTCGTCGGAAAGGGTGGTCTTGGCCTGCGGATCCCAGTTTACCATTCGGTAGCCACGATAGATATTTCCTTTTCTATATAAATCGACAAAAACTTTTATCACGGAGGCTGACATTTCTTCATCCATCGTAAACTTGGTGCGCTCCCAATCACAGGAAGCGCCCAATTTTTTTAACTGTTCCAGAATAATCCCGCCGTGCTTGTGGGTCCATTCCCAGGCGTGTTCCAGAAATTCTTCGCGTGAAAGGGTTGCTTTATCGATTCCTTCGGATTTCAGCTTTGCAACAACTTTTGCTTCTGTGGCGATGGAAGCGTGGTCTGTGCCTGGCACCCAACAGGCGTTGAAGCCCTGTAAACGCGCGCGGCGGATCAAAACATCCTGCAAGGTATTGTTGAGCATGTGGCCCATATGGAGCACACCGGTAACGTTCGGCGGGGGAATAACGATGGTGTATGGCGTTCTGTGATCCACTTCTGAATGGAAATATTTGTTCTCCATCCAGTAGTGATACCATTTGTTTTCAATCTGTTTCGCATTATATTTTGCTTCTAACGCCATACTTTGGTTTGGTATTTGTATAGTAAGGAGCAAAAGTAAATTAAACCGAAGGATAATAAAAGTGAATAAGTTATTTTGCGAGTTCTTCAAAAGTTAGCTACTTTAGCAATCATTAAAAACATAAAATCATGAAAAAATTAGCTCTTATGGCTCTTGTTGCCTTTATCAGTTTTGCAGCTCAGGCGCAACAGGCAAAAATCAGTTTCAAGGAAGACACCGTGGATTACGGCACCATTGCAAAAGGCAGTGACGGAGTTCGCGTGTTTGAGTTCACTAACACTGGCGATGCGCCGCTTATTATTAGTGATGTAAAGTCCAGCTGTGGCTGTACTGTTCCAAAAAAACCCAACGGGCCTATCGCCCCCGGTGCCAGCAGCAGTATAGAGGTTAAGTATGATACCAACCGTGTTGGCCCCATCAGAAAAACCGTTACGGTATATTCAAACGCGAGCGAACCGATGGTAGCCTTAAAAATAAAAGGTGAAGTTACAGGTGATACAGGCAGTGTGCTTGAAAAAAGCTAAACAACTTTACTCTTAACCATTTATATCCGGCTGGGACATTTGTACCAGCCGGATTTTTTTTAAAAAACATTTTGAAGGAAGAATTTCACTTTATTTATAACCGGACCTCTTCTGTATTCAATTATTATCCGTTTCCCTTGCTCTGAAGTGAACATTTCAATCAGTTGGCTGAGTTTATAATGATAACTCGGTTTTCCGTTGATGTTTATAATTTCATCATCCTTCTTGATTCCTGCCAAAGCGGCCGGTGAGCCAGCGCGAACATCAGCAACTACATATTTGGGAACAAGCGATAATTCAACCTCGGTAATTACGGAAACACTATTTCGGGCAAAACTATCATCCCCCTTGGCAGGGTTTGAATTTACATTGGCCTGCCTTTCCATCTTGACCAGTTCCATGCCTTGATGTTCAAGGGTCAAGCCGCTCATGTTATAATTGAAGGGATCATTGAACCTATGGTTTTTCTTAAACCGAACCATTTCATTTCCATAATCAAATGTTACGGTAAACCGGCTCAAAAATCCGCCCCCCAAACTGCCGTCTCTTTCCTGATAATAGCGCGCTTTTAGAATGGCGTCTTCCTCGGGAAATGACGTGTTTACATTCTTCAACACATAGTGGCCCACCCGCAGCTCGGGAATACGCGCGCGTTTGCCAAAAATATTTCCGCTCAGGCCCAAACCCAGAAAATCCTTAAAATAGTTTTGCGGCGTTTCTGCAATGAAATCATATTCGTCAAAAAGCCAGATAACGTCGCTGGAGCCGGAATCTACGAGCATCTTCACCTCTTCAATAGTGTCTTCAGAAACCACTTCTATGGAAATATAGGGTTTACTTCCCACAAAATTTAAAGGTAAATCCTCACATTTTCTGCATGGTTTCAACGCGTATGATTTAGGATCGTAAATGGTTATATTCTGTGAGGAATAGTTGATCTTGACGATGAAATTCTGAAAAAACTCATTTCCCAAAATCCCGTGTATGGGAATGCCCATTCTTGGGGAGAAATTCAGCGCGCTGTCAAAAATAATGTACAGCGCATGGTCTCGATCTTGGGCGTTGCCTACTTTGACCGTGTTGTTCAGGCTTTTCAGCGCATCCACCGTTCCGCCGGGGCCAAGACCCTGCAATTGAACGGGTGAGGTATTGCGGAGTTGAAGGCTATCAGCCGCCTCCAGACTAAAAAGAATGGTGGATTTAACTCCCGTATCCAATATAAAGGAGAGCATAGTTCCGTTGATTTGCACATCAACAATGGGCAGATTGTTTACCAATCGAAAAGAAATTTTATCCTTTTTTTTGTTGTGCAGCAATGAAAATCCAGATTGTGCCCATGCCGAAGCACAAAAGCAAACAATTATTACAAAAAAGCACGCCCTATGCAACTATTCAAGATTTAGAAATTGAAACGATTGAAGGTATAAAAAAAAGGCGAATGTTAGTGGGGGCACCATGGAAATATAGAATATATTTTGCAACTTTGCCCCCAAAGAAAATCACTATGCCTTCAGTTTCAGAAAAAGGGAAAAACATGCCCGAGTCTCCAATACGAAAATTGGTTCCCTACGCCGAAAAAGCTTACAAAGCAAACAAAACCGTTTATCATTTGAACATTGGCCAGCCCGATATCAAATCGCCCGAAGTGGCTATGGATGCCGTGGCGAACCATCATTTGGAGATACTTGCCTACACCCGCTCGGAAGGCTCACAGGAATATCGCGAAAAAATTGCGCAATATTACCACAACAATAATATTCCCGTTGCGGCAAATGACATAATAGTGACAACCGGTGGAAGCGAAGCACTACTTTTCGCCATGGGAAGTATAGCCGATGTTGACGACGAAATTATAATTCCCGAGCCATTTTATGCAAACTACAATGGTTTCGCTACAGCTTCTGGGGTAAAGATCGTGCCGGTCATTTCAAAAATAGAGGACAACTTTGCACTGCCCCCTATTTCCGAATTTGAAAAACTGATAACCCCAAAAACCAAGGCCATACTCATCTGCAACCCCGGAAACCCCACGGGATATCTTTATTCAAAAGAAGAAATACAGACGTTGGCAAAAATTGTGAAAAAACACGATCTATTTTTGGTGGCAGATGAAGTGTACCGCGAATTTACCTATGATGGCTACCGCCACTATTCAATACTTGAGGAAGAAAGCATGGCAGAAAACGGAATCATCATAGATTCAGTGTCAAAAAGATACAGTATGTGCGGCGCGCGCATTGGGTGCTTAGTTTCAAAAAACAAACAAGTTATTGCCACGGCCTTAAAATTTGCACAAGCCCGTTTGAGCCCGCCCACATTTGCACAGATTGCCAGTGAAGCCGCCCTTCAAACCCCACAAAGTTATTTTGACGAAGTAATTGTGGAATATCAGGATAGAAGAAATACGTTGGTAGCAGCATTGAAAGCTATTCCCGGCGTAAAGGTGGGCGAGCCGAAAGGCGCATTTTATTGCATTGTCCAGCTTCCGGTGAAGAATAGCGACGCGTTCGCCCAATGGCTGTTGGAAGAATTTGACGACAACGGCGAAACAATAATGGTGGCACCCGCGGCAGGCTTCTATTCCAGCCCCGGCGTGGGCTTGAACCAAGTTCGGATTGCTTATGTTTTGAAAAAGGAAAGCCTTGTTCGCGCCGTGGAAATATTAAAACTTGCGCTTCAAAAATACAAGGATTAATGCGGGTTGAGGAACACAAATCGCTTAAAAACTACAATACTTTTGGCATTGATTGCACGGCCCGCTATTTTGTTTCGGTACAAACCCTCGAAGAACTGAAAAAAGCGCTATCCGAAAAACCTTCCAAAGAGCTTTTCGTGCTCGGCGGAGGCAGCAATATGTTGCTTCCAGATTATTTGGATGCGTTTGTGCTTCATATAAATTTAAAGGGAATTAAAATCTTAAAGCAAACAGAAACTGAAGTTCTAATAAAAGCAATGGCCGGTGAAAACTGGCACGAATTTGTTCAATATTGCATACGCCATGATTTTGGCGGCCTGGAAAACCTTTCATTGATCCCGGGAAACGTGGGCACGGCGCCCATACAGAACATTGGCGCTTATGGCGTTGAACTGAAAGATACCTTTGAAAGTTGCGACACCCTTGAAATTGAAACCTTAAAGGAACAGCAATTCACCAAAGACCAATGTGATTTTGCTTACCGAAACTCAATCTTCAAAAACCAGGAAAAGGGAAGATATATCATTACAAGTGTAACCTTCAGGCTTACAAAAAAGGAACATAAAAAGAGTGTTTCCTATGGTGATATCCAAAAGATTTTGGAAGAGAAAAATATTGATTTCCCAACCATTAAAGACATTTCGGAGGCGGTGATGTCCATTCGCACATCCAAACTTCCAGACCCGAACGTTTTGGGAAATAGCGGAAGTTTTTTTAAGAACCCGGTGATACAGGCGGAAACATTTCAGGAATTCCGAAGAAATTTTCCGGAAGCCCCTTTTTATGAAGTTTCTCCCACGGAATTTAAAATACCGGCCGGCTGGCTGATTGAAAAAGTAGGGCTGAAAGGCTACCGTATTGGCGATGCGGGCGTGCACAAAAACCAAGCTTTGGTATTGGTGAATTATGGCAACGCTTCGGGCAAAGAAATCTGGGAGCTGGCTTTGTACATCCAAAAAAAGGTAAAAGCGATGACCGGCATTTTTATAGAGCCGGAGGTCAATGTGTTTTAGTTATCCCCAAGCAGGCCGTCAATAACATAAACAACCCCGTTTGAGGCCTCAATACTGCCTTTCACTATTTTTGCAGTCTTTCCCTTCCCGTTTGAAATTGAAAGTCCGTTCCCTGATTTTGTTACTGTGTAAGTGCCGCCAGAAATGGTTTTCAGCCTAACACTTCCGTTTTTTTCTATGGTTTGCCCCAACGTTTGCACATCCATCTTTTCGGAAATTATATATAACTTCAACATTTCTTCCAGTTTTTCCCTATTCTCTGGGTTGGCATAAAACTTTTTCTGCTCTACCGTAAATGATTCAAGTGCGGCAGTGGAAGGTGCAAAGACCGTAAAAGGGCCTTTTTCCTCAGAGAGTTGGGTGATCATTTCTGCAGAAACCAAATAACTTGAATATTTTTTCAACTGCGGCTCCACCATTATTCGAGACATCACGCTTTTAAGAATAGCCCTGTCCTGTTCGGTGAGATCTTTTTTTGGTGCACGTTTCACCGGCACTTTTACCACCGTATCGGGAGTATTGGTTTTTATCTCTGCCGAGGGGACATTTTCAGTTTCATTTTTACAGGCAAAAACAAAGAAGAAGATTATGGAAACAACTACTAAAATAAATGGTTTACGCATCGTTAAAAAAGTTAAAATAGGGACTAAAAATACTTAAATTATGGGCAAAACAACAAGAAAGATTGTATTTTTGCGGTATAAATAAATTGTCATGAAACTTCTTCTTATTACTGTCGCATTATTATTAGTTGCCGTTGCCGGAATTGCCATCAAACTTTGGGCAAAAAAGGACGGAAAGTTCGCCGGCACCTGTGCCAGCCAAAGCCCTTATTTAAATGCTGAGGGACAGGCCTGCGGGTTCTGCGGAAAAACTCCCGATCAATTTGATACCTGCGCAGGGGAGGCATCCAAGGAAGATACTCCAATTTCCAAATAGCCATTTAACGGTCACTCCACCAATTTTAATTGCCTATGGTGTTACTTTACCTTTTGGGCACCGTTGCCTTGGTCAACTGTGTTTATTACCTTTTTTTCTCCAAGATTGCTTTTTTAAAGACTTCCGAAAAAAACACTGTAGAAAATTATCCCGTTTCCCTACTTATTTGTGCAAAAAATGAGGCCGAAAATCTGAAGAGGAACATTCCTCTTTGGCAGGCACAACAATACGGAAGTTTTGAAATCATTCTCATAAATGATGCCTCCATTGACGAAACTTTGGAAGTAATGGAAAGCTTCGCCCAGCACGATCCCCGCATCCAAATTGTAAATGTGATAAACAATGAAGCCTTCTGGGCCAATAAAAAATATGCCCTTACCTTGGGCATTAAGCGCGCCAAGAATAAAAGACTAATTTTTACCGATGCAGACTGTTATCCAGCTTCCCCACACTGGTTGAGGTTAATGGCCAGCAAATTCACCGATGAAAAACAGTTGGTTTTGGGCTATGGGGCTTATGAAAAACAGCCCGGATTTTTGAACAAAATGATTCGTTTTGAAACTGTAATGACCGCCATTCAGTATTTTTCATTTGCACAAGCGGGAAATCCGTATATGGGCGTGGGCCGGAATTTGGCCTACACCAGCAATCTTTATTATGAAAATAACGGCTTTATGAGCCATATAAAAATACCTTCGGGTGATGACGACCTTTTCGTGAACCAAGCGGCGACACCAAAAAACACCGCCATTTGTATAGACCCCGATGCCTTCACATATTCATTTCCGAAAAAGAAAAAGAAAAAATGGCTCATTCAGAAAAAGAGACATTATTCCACGGCGAAGCATTATAAACCAAAACACAAGATCCTTTTGGGTTCGTTTTTCGTTTTCAATTTATTGTTTTGGATACTGGCACCCCTGATTTTGTTGATCAATTTCTGGACCTTTGGGTTGGGGATCATCATTATTAGAATTCTTCTTCAGTATCTGATTATTGGCAGTGCGGCAAAAAAACTGAAAGAGCGGGATTTGGTTGCGTTCATTCCTTTTTATGAATTGTTTCTTATCTTCAATCAATTAAGTATCTTTATTTCCAACAGCAGCGAAAAAAACGCGCGATGGAAATGACTTCGGAAGAAATAGCACATCAAATAACAAAAGCGAAAAAAGGAAAACAGGGCGCCTTCAAGTTTTTGCTGGATTATTACTGGAACGAAGTGTACGGCTTTCAGCTGAAACGCGTCCGCAACGAGCACGAAGCCGAGGATATTACTATTGAGACTTTCGCCAAGGCTTTTGACAAAATTGAAACTTTCGAGGAAAAATATACATTTTCCACCTGGCTGATAACGATTTCAAAAAATATCCAAATAGACAAAACACGCAAAAAAAATGCTTCCATCTATTCAAAAACCACCGATGCTTCAAAGGAACAAGTGCACGGTATTCCCGACCACGCCCCTTCACCGGAAGACAAATTGATAAGGGACCAAAATCTTGCGGAACTCTTGATGTACATCAAACAGCTGAAGCCACACTATCAGGCCGTTATAAACCTGCGCTACTTTCAGGAAATGAGTTACAATGAAATTTCAAACACCCTTCACGAACCGCTCAACAATATAAAAGTGCGCCTGCTCCGTGCCAGAAAATTACTTGCTGAAATTATTACAGCCAAAAAATAGCAGATCTTTCACAAAAAAAACGGCTCCCGCAAGGGTGTAGGCCAAAAGGAAGGAAGGAAATTTTTGGGCTTCGCTTATATATTTATTTTCTTCCCTTCTGCCCTCTTTGTTCCTTTTTAGCATTTCATTTTCGTACTTTTGTTATCCTTATGGACACAACAACCTTGGAAGTAGAAAAGCCCGCCACACCGTTGGCACACAAACCGAAATGGATTCGCGTTAAGCTTCCCACCGGAAAAAAATATACCGAACTGCGCGGAGTGGTGGAAAAATACAAACTGCACACCATCTGCACCTCCGGCAGCTGCCCAAATATGGGAGAATGTTGGGGCGAGGGCACCGCAACCTTTATGATCTTAGGAAATATCTGCACCCGTTCGTGCGGGTTTTGTGGCGTTAAGACCGGCCGCCCCGAAACCATTGATTGGGCCGAACCCGAAAAAGTGGCACGCTCCATAAAACTGATGAACATCAAACACGCCGTGGTTACCTCTGTGGACCGGGACGACCTTAAAGATATGGGTTCCATCATTTGGGCCGAAACCATTAAGGCCATACGAAGGATGAGCCCGGAAACCACTTTGGAAACCCTCATTCCAGATTTTCAGGGCAACACGAAAAATATTGACAGAATAATTGCCGTAAAACCCGAAGTGGTATCCCACAATATGGAAACCGTAAAACGATTGACGCGCGAAGTGAGAATTCAAGCCAAATATGAACGCAGCCTTGAGGTCTTGGATTATTTGAAAAAATCTGGAATGCCACGTACCAAAAGCGGCATAATGCTGGGCTTGGGGGAAATGGAGGAAGAAGTTTTTAAAACAATGGAAGACCTAAAAAATGTTGGACTTGATATTTTGACGCTTGGACAATATCTTCAACCTTCAAAAAAACATCTTCCGGTTAAGGAATTCATCACGCCCGAACAGTTCAAAAAATATGAGACCGTGGGCCTGAATATGGGCTTTCGGCATGTAGAAAGCGGCCCATTGGTGCGCTCCTCATACAAGGCCCAAAAACATCTCACCTAAAAATGAAACCTCACCAATGGACAAAAAAATAACTGTCGGCATAAATGGTTTTGGCCGTATTGGCCGAAACCTGTTTAGGCTATTGCTGGACCATCCGTATATTGAAGTGGTTGCAGTAAACGATCTTGCAGACCCAAAAACCTTGAGCCATCTTTTAAAATATGACAGTATCCACGGGGTTTTAAAGAAGGAAATTTCACATTCAAAGAACCAGATTACAGTGGGTGAAAACGTGGTGAAATTTTCCTCGGAAATGAAAGTAGAAGCTATTTCTTGGGGAAGTGTTGATATCGTGGTGGAATGCACCGGCAAATTCAAAAGCCGCGAACAGTTGGAAAACCATTTAAAGAATGGAGCCAGAAAAGTAATCCTTTCCGTTCCCCCGCTGGATGACGATATCAAAACCGTAGTCTTGGGAGTTAACCATTCCATTTTGCGGCCCACAGATCTAATAATTTCAAACGCATCCTGCACCACAAATAATGCCGCTCCCATGTTGAAGATCATTCACGAGCTTTGCGGTATTGAACAGGCATATATAACCACGGTTCACTCCTACACTACAGACCAAAGTCTGCACGACCAGCCGCATCGGGATCTTCGCCGCGCGAGGGCCGCGGCTCAATCCATTGTTCCCACCACCACAGGAGCGGCTAAGGCATTGACGAAAATATTCCCCGAACTTTCTGAGGTAATAGGCGGATGCGGCATTAGGGTGCCCGTTCCAAATGGTTCCTTGACAGACATAACGCTGAACGTAAAAAAAGAAGTTTCCATTGATGAAATAAATTCCGCCTTCAAGCACGCCGCCGAAAATTCATTGCTCGGGATCCTTCAATATACAGAGGATCCCATTGTTTCCATCGACATTGTGGGGAATACCCATTCTTGTATTTTTGATGCGGAAATGACATCAGTCATTGGGAAAATGGTAAAAATAATTGGATGGTATGACAATGAAATTGGCTACTCCTCCAGAATTATAGATTTAATTGAAAGTATATCCTTGAAATAACTATATTTAACGCCCCGTTTAAACTAACCAATGCGCCAACTGATTTTAAAATACAGGATTTTCTTGCTCCTTATTTTGTGTTTACTGTTTTCAGTCAAAACCCTTTCGGCCCAAATTACAGATACCATTGTAGCCATTAAACAGCTTCAATATAATGCAGCCAAGGCATTGGAGCGCGAAGATTTTTTAGAGGCCGTCAAAAATTTGAACGACGCAAACAAACTGGCCATGCTCCCAAAATACAGAAGCTTTAGGCCCGAAGTGGAGCTGAGCACTGCCGAACTCTATTACAACCTTGAATATTATGACAAGGCCACCGAAATAGCGGAACAGGCAATAAAAAATGCCCAAACCTATAAAAATGACTATAAACTAACCAAGGCGTACAACCTTTACGCCATCATTCAGATAGCCACCCGCAACTATTCAGAATCTGAACTATATTTGGAAAAGGCCGATTCGCTCAACAAACTGTCCGACAACCCCAACAGGGACACAAACACCATCTATGGATACGGCCTGTTGGCCTTTCAGCGCGGCGATTATGAAACTGCCATAACCAACTTTAAGACTGCCATTTCAGATTATCAACAACAGGAAATGCTTTACAGAGAAGCAACCGTTTACAGCAATCTGGCAGACGCCCTTACCCTGATAAATCCCGAAAAATATCCACACCCTATCCGTGAAGCCAGGGAATATTTAAATTTAGTTTCCGAAATTGCAAGTGCCCACCAGTTTTCAAAACTTTTGGTGGAAAACCACCGCATACACTCCCAGATTTTAATCGCCGAAAAACAGGGCGCTCGGGCCGAAGAGGAACTAAAGTTCTATCTGCACCAAAAGGATTCCCTTAGGCAAATCCATTTAAAGGCGATTGAACGCGGCATACAGGCCGAATCCGCAATTGGAGATTTAAAGGAAACCATCGCCAGTCAACAGGACGACCTCACCAAAAAGGAAAAATCACTTTTCTTGGGCAAACTTACCGGATGGCTGAGCATCGCCTTGATTTTGATATTGTCATTATTGACACTTTCACTCTATAAAAACAATAATTTAAGGGCGAAAGCCAACGAACTGTTGCAGGACAAAAACTCAGAGTTGCAGGAAGCAAAGGAAAACGCCGAAAAAGCCTCACAGGCCAAAGCCCTTTTCCTTTCAACCATTACACACGAACTGCGGACACCAATGTACACCGTAACCGGCTTGACCCACCTCCTTTTGGAAGAAGACCCAAAACCGGAACAAAGGGAACATTTAAATTCACTTAAATTTTCGGGAGAATATTTGCTTTCCCTCATCAACAATATTCTGGATTTAAACAAACTGGAGGCGAACAAGGTAGAAATAGAAAAAGTTCCCTTTCATCTTAAGAAACGGATAGACGGCGTGCTCACGGCCCTTAAAAAATCTGCAGAAGCAAAAAACAACAACCTGCATTATGAGTTTGACAACAGCATCCCCAACGAAGTGATTGGCGATTCCCTAAAGATTTCACAGATACTGATCAACCTCATCAGCAATTCAATCAAGTTTACAGAAAACGGGGACATTTGGGTGCGCGTGAAAAATGCCGAAAAAAACACCAAAAAGGTAGTTGTACATTTTGAGGTTGAAGACACCGGCGATGGCATATCAAAAAAGAAACAAAACACCATTTTTGAATCATTTTCACAGGGATCGCTGCAGATCAACAGAAAATACGGCGGGACCGGACTGGGCCTTTCCATTGTTAAAAACCTGCTGGAATTGATGGGAAGCAAAATATTTTTGGAAAGCAAATTGGGCGAAGGCTCAAAATTCTGGTTTAACGTAAGCTATGACATTGCAGATAGTACCACAGTGGAAACGAATCCGAAGGACATAGAGGTAGTTCTCGAGAACACGCTGTTTGATGACAAATCGGTGATGATTGTTGAGGACAACAAAATCAATCAAATGATCACCAAAAAAATCCTCGAGAAAAAAAATATGGTCTGTACGGTCGTTGACAACGGATTAGACGCCATAAAATTCGCCAAGGAAGAAGATTTTGATATTATTTTAATGGATATCCACATGCCGGGAATTAGCGGAATTGAGGCAACAAAGAAAATCCGCGAGTTCAATAAAACGGTACCTATTATCGCCCTAACCGCAATAACCATTGAGGAAAACCTGGAAGATTTTTACAAAGCCGGCTTCAATGAATTTATTCCTAAACCCTTTAAGGCTGAGGACTTCTTCGAAAAAATAAACCGAGTTCTGAGAAGCAATGTCTTTTTATCGCGGTAATTACTGGGCCGCATTAATTTCCTGCATTATTCTTTTCCTAAGATCAGCTTCGGCCCCATTTAAAAATATGGTTTTTATGGGCAGATAATAAATTTCCGCGGTGTGGGAAATGGGCCGTAGCCGCATAAAATCCTTTTCAGTAGTGAGGATTAGCCGGTGACTTTTCAACGCCTCCATTTCGGTAGCAGTAAAATTATGATGGTCCGGAAAGGATCTTTCCTCAAAATCCAATCCTTTCCCATTCAAAAAATGTACTAATGGTTTTGGATTTGCAATTCCCGTGACCAACAGAAATTGTTTCCCCAAAAGGTAATCCAGCGGTATTGTTTCAGAATTGCTCTTTATTTCAGCCGCATAATCTATTTTAGAAAAATATACTTGTTGGTGGGGTTTTGGTTTCAATTTTTCAATTATAACCTCCGCTTTTGAAGCGTCAATAGTCTCCGGACATTTCGTGACCACAATAACATCCGCACGTTTCGCGCCCCATTTTGGCTCCCGAAGGTTACCCGTGGGAAGCATAAAATCGTCAACATACAGGTCATCAAAAGGCGTGAGCAAAATATTCAACGAAGCCTTTACTTTTCTATGTTGAAAGGCATCATCGAGCAAAATGATTTCTGAAGTGTTTCGCAGTTTTTCAATTCCCGTTTGCCTGTCTTCACAAACAGCAACGGTTATTTCGGGGAATTTTTTTTTAAACTGAAGCGGTTCGTCGCCAACTTCCGCAACGGTGCTATTTTTTGAAACTTCTCGAAATCCGCTTGTTTTCCTTTTGTAACCGCGGCTTAAAACAGCAATTTTATGATTGTCTTTCAAAAAGGAAATCAAAAATTCAATCATCGGCGATTTGCCCGTTCCGCCCGTGGAAAGGTTCCCCACGCAAATCACGGGAACATCATAAGCCTTGCCTTTAAGCCAACCCCTATCGTAAAGCCAATTGCGAAGTGCAGCAACGCCGCCAAACAACAATGAAAAGGGAAAGAGGATTTTCCGAAGTAATTTCATGCAACGAAAGTACTAATTCTAAAGAAATCTATATTACGGTAAAATTAATTCCCAAAAAAAATGCAAAGGCTTATCTTTACTCAATAAGCAAAAAAAAATGAAAATAAAAGAAGTTATTGCCCTTCTCGAGGAGCTTTCGCCACTCGCCTATTCCGAAGATTTTGACAATACCGGTCTGCTGGTGGGCGATGAAAACACTACAGTTTCCGGAATTTTAGTAACGTTGGATACTTTGGAAACCGTGGTTGATGAAGCCATTGAAAAAAAATGCAACCTCATCGTTAGTTTTCACCCCATTATTTTTTCGGGACTGAAAAAAATTACCGGGAAAACCTATGTGGAACGCGTGCTGCAAAAGGCAATAAAGCACGATATCGCCATTTTCTCAAACCACACCGCGCTCGACAATTCCTGGAATGGCGTGAACGCGATGATTTGTGAAAAGCTCGGGTTAAAAAAGCGGCAGATTTTACTTCCGCAACACGGAACCATTAAAAAACTGGTGACCTTTGTTCCTTCAAAAAATGCCGAAGACCTTAGAAATGCCCTGTTTGCAGTTGGCGCCGGAAGCCTTGGCAATTATGAAAATTGCAGTTTCAATATTGAAGGAAAAGGAAGTTTCAAGGGAAATGAAAATTCAAGTCCGGTGGTGGGCAAAAAAGGCGAAATGCATTTTGAAGATGAAATCCAGATCGGAATTACGTTTGCAAAACACCTTGAAAGCAGGATTTTGAAAGCACTTTTCCAGTCGCATCCCTATGAAGAAGTAGCCTATGAAATCACAACGTTGGAAAACCAAAACCAGCACATTGGAATGGGAATGGTCGGCGAATTTGAAAACGCAAAGGATGAAAAAGAATTTTTGGATTTTTTGAAAAAAACAATGGAAACAGCTTGTGTTCGCCATTCAAGATTGCTTAACAGGAAGATAAAAAAAGTGGCCGTGCTGGGCGGGAGCGGAAGCTTTGCCATTGATGCCGCAAAAAGAGCCGGAGCCGATGCCTTTGTTTCGGCAGATTTTAAATATCACGACTTCTTCAAAGCAGAAAACACAATCCTTTTGGCAGATATTGGCCATTATGAAAGCGAACAGTACACAAAAGATCTTTTACATTCTTTCCTTAATAAAAAAATTATTAGTTTTGCAGTCCTTTTATCACAAACAAATACCAATCCTATAAGCTATTTATAATTTATGGCCACAAAAACCGAAGTTACTGTTGAAGAGAAGTTAAGAGCGCTTTATGACCTACAGCTCATCGATTCACGCATTGATGAAATAAGAAGCGTTCGCGGCGAACTTCCGCTCGAAGTTGAAGATCTTGAAGATGAAGTGGCGGGAATGAACACCCGTTTGGAAAAACTGAAAGCCGATCTTGAGGTAATTGAAGACCAAATCAAGGAAAAAAAGAGCAACATTGAAGAATCCAAGGCGCTGATAAAAAAATATGCTTCACAGCAGGACAATGTTCGCAACAACCGCGAATATAACTCATTGAGCAAAGAAGTTGAATTTCAGGAACTTGAGATACAGCTTTCTGAAAAAAACATCAAAGAATATCGGGCACAGATAGAGCAAAAATCCATTGTAATTGAAGAAACCAAAGCTCGTTTTGAGGAACGTTCCGAACACTTAAAGCACAAAAGAAACGAACTGGACGAGATTTTAAAGGAAACCGAAAAGGAAGAGCAAATGCTTATAAAGGAATCCAACAATTATGAAGCCCAAATTGAACCGCGCTTAATTAAAGCTTACAAAAGAATCCGTCAAAACGTAAAGAACGGACTGGCCATTGTGGCCGTGGAACGTGGGGCTTCCGGAGGATCATTCTTTATAATCCCACCACAGGTACAAGTGGAAATTGCGGGCCGCAAAAAGATAATTACCGATGAGCACAGCGGCCGAATTCTCGTGGACCCAGAATTGGCAAATGAAGAACGCGAAAAAATGGAAGCGCTGTTCGCCAAATTAAAATAACAATAAAAACAAAATTTCAAATAGTCCCCAAGGTGGGGCTATTTTTTTTTGGACAGATTTTGAAAGGTTCAAACAATTATAAAGACCTATTGAAAAAAGATGAAAAGAATCGTCCATTTTGCAGCTTGCTTTTTTCTATTAATCATTCAAGGTTCCTGCAAACCTTCCAACGAACAAAATAAAGAAGCGGAAGCTTTTGCCCAAAAAAACGTGGCCCCGGTCCAAACCACCACGGAACAGGGCCTGAAAAAAGCGTATTTCGCCAGTGGGTGTTTTTGGTGTGTGGAAGCTATTTATGAAAGCGTAACGGGAGTAAAAGAAGCCATTTCTGGCTACAGCGGCGGAAACAGCAACAATCCCACCTATGAAAACCACGCGGATCATGCCGAAACGGTAGAGGTAATCTACGATCCACAAATGGTTTCCTTTGAACAATTGGTAACGGTGTATTTTGGCTCCCAAAATGTAACCCAAGTTAACGGTCAGGGCCCCGACCATGGAAAATCATATCGATCCATTATTTTTTACCAAAATAACGCGGAAAAGAAAATCATAGATGAAAAGATTTCGGTGATAACTATAGCATTGAAGGGTGAAAAAGTGGCCGCACAGGTATTGCCGTTTCAAAAATTTTGGAAGGCCGAGCAATATCATCAAAATTACGAACGCAACAATCCGGATAATCCCTATATCCAAAATGTTTCCATTCCCCGATTAAACGCCTTTAAAAAGAAGTTTCCAAAACTTTTGAAGGAAAACACGGGCCATTGATTGTAAAAATCCTTCAGCTATTTTCAATCATTGGAAATTTTCGTGGCTTTCACCTCAAAAATCAGCGGGTACATTTTTTTGGCCATTTCAAACATGGCTTCCGAATTTTTTACCAATCCGGGAAAAATATCATAGGGTGAGGCATCGTGTTCCTTTAAATATTGAATATGAAGGCCAGCTTCGGAAAGACTCGTGACCACTTCGCCCAAACTGTGGTTCCATCCATATTCCTTACTTATGATTTTCGACTTTTTATCTGCGTAGGTGCCTTCGTATTCTTCATAAATAGCCTGTTTTTGCTGATAGCCATATTTCATCACCGGTGGCGAAACTGTATAATCAAACATCCACGCAATTGGGTGAAATTCCACCATATAGAAGAAGCCGCCGGGTTTCAATCTTTCCGCAATCATCCGCGCCCAAGGACCTAAATCTGGGAGCCAGCCAATGGTGCCGTAGCTTGTGAAAACAATATCAAACTGTTCCGAAATATAATCTGAAGTATCCAAAACATTACAGCATACAAATTGTGCATCAAGTTTTAATTGGTTGTTCAATTGGCTTGCCAGCTTAATTGCCTCTTCAGAAAAATCTACTCCCGTGCACTTCGCGCCCATTCGGGAAAGGCTCAAGGTATCCTGCCCAAAATGGCATTGAAGGTGCAAGACCCGCTTTCCGGTTACAGCTCCCAAAGCTTGTGTTTCATAGGTGTTGAGGGAAGTTGCGCCATCTAAGAATTTCGCTATATTATAAAATTCACTTTTTGCATGAAGGGCGACCCTGGAATTCCAGGTTTGCCTATTTGTATTGAATTCATTGGAATGGTTCATAGATTCGAATCAAAAAGTCAGTAAATACCCCATTAACAATATTGCTAATATACTTGGGTTTTTATTGCAAATTTCGTTAAACATGGGTTAAAAAAATTGAAATAAGAAAGGTTTTATTGTAGTTTTAGTGATATTAACTTTTAAAAACTATCATTATGGGTGACATCATTTGGTTAATCGTAGTACTCCTAATTATTGGATGGCTGGTGGGCTATTTCGGTTTCGGGGAAGCCGTGGGTAGCTTGATCCACATTTTACTGGTCTTGGCAATTATTGGTATTTTGTATCGGCTGGCAACCGGCCGCCGTCCATAAGGCCACAAAACAAATCATTAACTCTTAAACCAAAAAACTACTATGAAAAAGATATTTTTAATTTTCTTCGCCGCAGGACTGATGGCTACAAGCTTCACGAGCTGTCGCGAAAAGAAAACGGTGGGAGACGAAATTGAAGACGTGGCCGATGACGTGGAAGACGCACTGGATTGATTAAATTCGTCCATCTTTTCCCAAATAAAGCCCTTTTTTCTGGAAGGGCTTTATTGATTTTGCTACTTCGCCACAATGGACTTCCATTCGGGATGGTCCTCAATATACTTTCGAACAAAAGGACAGACGGGTATAATTTTTAACCCTCTCAGTTCTATTTCAAGCAAAACCTTCTCTACCATTTCGCTTGCAATCCCTTGCCCTGAAAGCGCTTTGGGCACTTCGGTGTGGTTCAATGATAAAATTCCCGGTTTCACGGTATATTCAACAATGGCTTTGTGGCCATCAATTTCGGTCTCAAACCGATTCATTTCCTTATTATCTATTACACGCATATCATCCAAAAATTAAAAATAACATCCCTATTGAGCCCACGCAAGTTCAAAAATGAATATTAAACATTATATCCTTTTGCCAAAATACCGATCCATTCCGGATGCCTTTTCAAATATGCCGCCACAAACGGGCAGAGCGGCACAAGCTCCAACCCCTCTTGTTTTATTTGCTGAAAAACCTGTTCAACCATAGCAGAAGCAATGCCCCTGCCACCCAATTCGGGCGGTACTTCGGTGTGGGTCAAATAAATTATATTTTGGGCTTTTATGTACTCGATCATGGCTAATTTTCCGTCAACCATAACTTCAAAACGTTTATTTTCCTTGTTTTCTGAAACTGAAACTTCCATTTTTAGCCTATTAATTTCAATAAAATTACGAAAAATATTAAAGGGATTATGGATTATTAAACAGGACGACAACTTCATATTTCAATTTTCACAAGAATAGCCTAAGCAGAATTCAATAAAAATCAAAGCGAAGCAGTCAAAAACAAAATGGCGGTCAAATCAAAACCCAAATCCCAGGCCGAATGCCGCCCGAACGCCATCTTCAGAATTAAAAACACCCAAATTGGCAGAAAACAGGTCGGCGCCATTTACAAAAAAACCACCCCCGTATGTGTTATGCCATTTTTTGGAGTCGGCAGCGTGGGGAAACCAAACCCTTCCATAGTCAAAACTGCCGTAAAGTCCGGTTCTAATAGGGAGCAATGGCGTTTTCAAATTGCCGAAGGAATAGCGAAGGTCTGTATTTTGATAATACGCACTTTTGCCAGCGAACCGCTGGTTTCGGTATCCGCGCAGCCCGTCTTCCCCACCGATACTGGCGGCTTGATAAAATTCAAAATCATTTCCAAAATTAAACTGTCCCTTCAAAGTAGTTGCCAAAACCAGTTTTCCTGAAGGAATCAGTTTGTGGACCAGGCTCCATTTTGAATTTAAAAACCCGAATGCCCTATCTGTTTGGTCCAAATTGCTCTTGAATCCCAGATTCACATGGAACAACATGCCCATTGTGGGGAAGGCTTTGTCATCAAAATTGACAAACTCAAATTTTGTTTTTGCACCCAAAAACTGTGCGCCATCAAACAGATAATCGGGCAGGGTTGGATTCTCAAAAACAAAGCGATTTTGTGTTTTGTGGATTTCAACGGTTTCATATAATGCGGAAAAACTTAAAACGCTTCCACGCTTGGAATTCCAGATCAATGCGGGTGAAAAAGAAAAACCCTCAATTTTTACACGGTTGTAATCCATTCCCAAATCATCATCCGGATTGGAGGTTTCGTTGCCAAATCCGAAAAAGTTTTGTGTGAAATTGGGGCTTTGAAAATTTACGTCAACCGCCAGGTTTATGTTCTTGAAAACATTTGCGAATTCGCCATTATAGTTTAATTCATATCCCTCGGTTGCAAAATAATAAGCGGCTTTGAGTTTGTGCTGGCTCGTAAAGGGATTGCGTTCAAATCCATAGACAGTATAGGTGTTAGAAAGTCCAATTTTTAGCCCATCATCTGGGTTGGCGCCTATGGTGGGGATTATTTGGTTGGTATTGTTTTTCAGTTTTTCATAATCATATCGGTTGGTTGTGTAATCATTGGAAAATTTAATTCTTGTTTTTTTTGCTTCTGAAACAGAATTTTCTTCCGATTTATAATCATAAACGACAACATTATTTTTAGACGCTACCTTAAATTCATCTTTATCAAGCCCGCCTATCAATCTGATTTTTATTTTATTGTTTTTCCCGGTAACTTCAAAGGTGTCATCATCATCTAAACCATACACCCAGATTTCCTTAGTTGTTTCAGGATAATAAGTTCTGCGGTGAAATTGATCAGTAACGTTGCCTTCTTTTTTTCGGAAAGCGGTTACTGTTGTAATGCCATTTTCGGCAGTTTCAATCTTTATATAATCGTCTTTATTTGTGCCGGTCACTACGCCAATTTTGGAAATAACCTTGTAATATCTATCTGCAATTTTCTGAAGATTAGCCCTGCGCTGCTTTAGGGTTTCTTTCAAAGTCACTGTGCCGGCATCCTGAACTTCCTTTGGCATTTTTGAAAATGCGAGATCGATGACGCTGTCCGTTATCTTATTTGTAATTAATTGCACCTGTTTGTCCCATTCATTTTTATCAATATCAACCAGCAAAGCCATATCGAGCGGATAAGGCTCCATATTTACGCCTTTCACATCCGTAAGGTCGGGGCTGTATTTGCGGAGAACTCTTGCCATGGGAATCAGGGCAACTCCTGCACTGAGCATAAATCCGTCGGACATTATAGAGAATGCCTGATCGCGGTCTCTTGGCAACGCCCTGAAAACAGTTTTTCCGTTTTCCTTAAATTCAAGCCATCTCCATTGGTCCTGATGCCTGTCCCAATCACCAATTAACATATCAAACAATCTCGCTCTTATATAATTTTCTTGGTCAATGACCACATCTTCATCGGAATGCAATTCTTCCATCATGTTTATGGTGCTTAAAATTTCTCCGGTAAAATTGTTCCCCGCGAGATGCAAATGGCCTTCGGAGGCATGTTCTTCAAATAAATATAATTCGTCTCCAAACGTATCATTAAAATCTCCCAAAGCGCGCTGTTTCGGAATGTACCATAACTGGGGGTTCAAATGGTGCACGCCGATAGCATTGGACAAGGTGGGAACAACCATTGGCGCGTAAGGATGGGAGCCCGTAAAAACATCTTTTACCAGCTTCTCGGAAACAGTGCCGTCAAATTGGCCGCCCATATAATTATCTTTGAACAACAACGCTTGAATATATTGTGTGGCGCTTTTTTCAACGGCCCGCATCACGAATTCCCTACCATCGGAAGCACGTAACCTCAGTGACCGGGATTGGCTGCCCCCTCCCATTCTCACGGGTTTCAGCCCGCCGTGGAGAGTGTCTAAGTCAACAACCGGCGCCTTAATTTTGGTACTGAAATAGTTTCGGTAACGTTCGCCCCAAAGGAATTTATAAAAACCAGATTTCTCTGTTTCTTCCTTAGTATAAACAGAAGCCACGATTGAATCTTTAAATGTTTCGGGATATGATTTTAGAATTGATTTTTTTGGATTTTTTATCATTTTTCGAAAAACAACTTTATTGGAACCGGCTTCCACAAATTGAACATTTGAAGCGTTGTTTTCATAAATATTTAAGACGGCATATCCGTGTGCGGCAAGGCCAAACTCCGCATCATTTCTAACCCGGACCGGCGATATTTTTGCCGCGGAGCCACTTATAATCTGGGTTACACTATCCGCTTCAATGTATTGCAGACTATGATCGTGCCCTGACAGGAATATAACGTTGTCGTTCTGTTGTGCGGCGGCAACCAGGTTTTTCTTTAAGTCATTATAAAAGGTGTTGGATAGGTCTGCATGTGAAATTCCGGTGGTGCTTCTCAAGATATTTTTCAAGCTTCCCAGTATCGGGAATGGCTTCAAATTATCTGCAAAGCTGTACTGCGCACCGTGCGGCCCGTTGCTGAACATGGGGTGGTGGATGGCCACAAGGGTGGTCTTGCCACGGGCATTTTTTATTTCGCTCCTAAATTCTTCCAAAAAAAGGGAGCGGGTCCTGTATTTACATTTATCGTTGATGGTTGGGTGGTTGTTCCAATTTTCAATGTACCAATGTGAATCTACGATCAATAAAACTATATCATCCGAAAGATTCACTTTTTTAATGGGGCAGCCGTTTTCGGGCAAAAACGTATTCTTCCCCACGGCATCTTCAACCATTTTTTCCTGAAGTTTCAGCCCTTTCACCCCACTGTACCAATCATGGTTTCCGGGAATGAAGACAACCCTTCCGGGAAAGGTTTTGGCAACATCTATTTGATTTTGTAAAATTATTTTTGCCTCTTCAGATTTTTTTCCTTCGGTAGTGGGAAATCCATCCGGATAAATATTATCTCCCAAAAACAACAGTACATCTTCTTCTCCGGCTGTTTTAAAATGTTGCTGCATTTGTATCAGTGTCATGGGCATAGAACCATCTGCGCCGGCCAGCCCGGCATCTCCAATTAGAAAGATGTTTGTAGTTTTCGGGTCAAGGTCCATCAAAGTGGGGTCTATGTTTTTTTCAGGAGAAAATTTAAATGTAGCGCAAGAAATCACGAAAAAGTAAAGTAGGGACAGGGGTAGTGCTTTTTTCATAAAGTAACTTGAGTGTTCCGTTCAATTAGCAATTTCGAGGTCCTTGACAGTGAACATATTGCCTACTTTTTCAAAATTTAAATTTAAGTCAACCCGAATTGCTTTAATGCCGCTTGCGCCTTGAAGTTCTTCAACTTCCACAATTTCAACGTTTTGCCCAATATAATTTTTTGATTGCAGAAATCCGACATATCTGAGGTATTCCTTTTCAATCGCGTTGCTTGAATAGACCACACAAAGTTTTCCGGGCTGCGTCAATCGTTCAGTGGTGTCTTTTATATATGCTTTATCGATCCGTTTTTTTATCAATTCATAACGGACATTGTATGCGCCATCCACATCAAATTGCTTTTCATCTATGCGGTAACGAATTTGAAGAGGAATGTCATAGGCCAAAATAAGGGAGGCAACATCCAGCTTTAAGGGGAAATTTTCTTGGGCCTCATAGTACATGGCTTCCATTTCGCAGGCAATTTGTAGCTGCCATAGGCGTAAATTGTACAAATCGGTCATGTGAAAGGCCCTATGGCCCGTGATGGATTGGCCAATGTACATATTGTGCTCTACGCCATCGGTCTTGAATTTCTCAAAATAATGCGGAAACATTTCTTGTGCCTTCAACTGTTGTTTGTCAATAAATCCGGACAGTTTCTTATTGATTAAATTTATTGTGTTGTCATATTCCTTTCGGGCATCATAGTATGTGCCGGTGTCGTGGTTCAGGATTGCGAAAAAATCTTCTATGTCAAGGGCATTTTTTTCTGAAGCCAACATATGCTCAAATAAAGGCAGGATCTCTTTGGCAAAGAGCCCATTGATTTCCTGTTCGGTATTTGTGTGGAAATTTATTTCAAGTTCAAGCAAATAGGAATCGATCTGATAGATTAAATGTTCATAAAAAGGCTGTTTCTTTAGATGGAACCGCTTGTCCAAAATGTTTTTCGCACGGTTCATTTGTTGCGTTAAGTCTTTTTTGATGGCCACATTTCTGGCTTGGGAAGAGCCCACGATGTCTATCTGGCCATAAAGCGGAACTACGTCATTAAAAACTATTTCGTTGAAATTGGGCAATTCCCCGGCGTTTCTTTTTTCGATATACAAACTTGCCTCCTCTTCAAAACGCCAAGCTACCGATGGGTGAATGGAGGTGCATTCTTGTTGGATCACGGCGCTAATTTCGTTTTTGTATTCGTTGAATGATCGCTCGGAATAACTTATGATAAATGGCATTAAGGTTTCCATTTTAGCCATGTTGATGGCATTAAGCTGATTGGGTTTATGGGTGGCGAGTTCAAGTATAAACGCCAGATTGCCGTCTATTGAAACCGGCATCAACACCGTGCTTTTAAGGTCTTGCTGAAGTAAGGTTTTGCTCAGGTTGTTCCCTTTTGAGCGTTTATGGTAGCTTTCAATGTTTGAAATCACCACGGCTTCCCGGTCTATGAATAGTTTTTTATACACATTATTGCAGGCAAAGTCTTTGCAATCCACTCTATTTTTTTCTTCGAGGGTTAACATTCGTGTGTTTTGGCCGTAGAGTGATCTCACGCTGTCTTTGTCCACAACATATATTCCCATTTTCATATCGGGAATACCAAAGATGTCCCGAATGGCTTCCAGCAATTTATGTCTTTCGCCTTTTTGGGTTTGAATAAGATGTGTCTTGAACCCTTCAATGTTTTCATCGAGCGTGGTATCTATCATATTTATGATTCCAAATCCTTCCATGGTCCACGACCCTTCGGGAAAATAGCGCTTCCAGATTTCTTTGTTGGTGGCGTCTGCCAACAGTTCATCAATTATTTCACGGGTGATTTCTATGGCACTTTCGTTGGGATAAATTCTCAGAAAATCAGCGTTGAACGTAACGCGATAATTCTTTATGGTACCGTCCTGGCTTTCTATTTTTAGATTTTTTGTCCGGTCAAGGTCCACATTGAATTGGTAATAATTATTGAGAATAATGGCATAGGGAATAAGTTCAAATTCTTCAATATGCCCAATGAACTGCTCTTTGAACAAGGTTTCAATGGTATGGGCCGATCTATCCAGTATGGTTTCCAGGCGTTTGCTTTTATAAAAAATCAAATTGGACAACGGGTACACGGCGGCCTTGATTTCATTCATTGTCAGCGGGGCCGGAAACAAATAGCCCATTAGCTCTTGTATGGAATCGCCATATTTTTCAAATTCCGAAAGATCAAAGGTTCCCTCAACCAGCAATGGGTTTTCAGTAAACAATTTTAAAACCTGTCCTGCTTGAAACCGTTCCGAAGGGTTCTTCGATTTCAACAGCAATTCATAGCTTTCCTTCAGTGTTCTGAACGAAAATTTGGGAGTAAATGGCCCGGGGCTGATCATAATTTAGTTTCTTAGGAAATAATATTTTTGTAATAACTGAAGATAAACGCCAAAGCTGAAATCACTATTCCGAACATAAATACGGTATAGGTAATGCGAAGCAACCTGTATTTCCGCTCCAGGACCCGGCCAAGATAATATAAATCCTTCGCGAGGGAATCATACAGTGTCTCCTGATCCTCAATAAGATAATTAATCCCCCACTCAAACTCCTTGAGTTCCATTTTATGGAAATTGCCAAAAAACAAAATATTGGTCTGTTTGTTTCGTATCATTTCTTTGGTGACCGTTACATTGGAAATATTTGGACGGGTGGAAAGCACAGAGAGCACCACTGAAGCCACGCTGAACAGCATTAAAACCAAAGTGGGCACCACCAAAAAGAAATTGGACGGGTTATCCAATTTCGGAATAAGGTTGGAAAGCACGATGGAAATAATAATCGCGTTCACCGAAAGCAGAATATTGGCTTTTGTATCTGCTATGGCACTCAGGTCAATATGGTTCCGAAGGGTTACCCGAAACATGGTTTCCACACCTCTACCCAATTTATTTGAGTTTAATCTTGATGCATGTTTCTGGTTTATTCGGGCTATCCTTTCATCGATTTCTTTGGCGTTGAGCGCTTTTATGGGTTGCCATTTCAGTTTTGCCGTTTCTGTAAAAAATTGATGTTCCTTAAAAAACTCTTTATTCGCTTCCAACCATTCCAATTCAGTAATTACGGTATTTTCTTTCACTGAGGTTTCATTTTTCAACGAAGTGGCCACTTCAAAATAATCGGCGGATGCCACGTGGCTGCAGTCTGCATCTTTCAGTATTTTTTCCAATTTGGATTGGGGCGAGGCCTTTTTTGCGGAAGCCAAAATCAAGTTTTTTACAAGTTCTATAAAACCGTCGGAAACTTGCCGGGCCTTTAGAAAATCTGCCGCAATTGCTGCACTTATAGTTTCATGGCCCGCTTCCTGCTCTATGAATCCTGTGTCATGAAACCAAGCGGCTATGGTTAACGCTTCAGTTTCACCGTCCGTACAGCCTTCCCATTTGGCTAATTCTGCAACGCGCCCGACAACCCGCCGGGCATGTTCAAAATTGTGATAGAAATAAACCCCTGACAACTTTGTTTCAAAAAGCCCTGACACAAATGCTTCGGCTTCAACAATTAACTGCTCGCCGTGCGGCACATTGAAGGTTTCGCTTTTTTCCATAGAAATACTTACATTTAAAAAAAGGAGCATGCGCTATTAAAATTGCGCTGTATGTTTTGAGCTTCCCCACCAAAACCAATAGTTTTTAAAAACAACACGATTCAAGCGGTGGACAGCGAACCTCCCAATAAGTATAAAAGTACAAAAAATAAATGCACTGTTTGTTGGGGGCTTTTGGTTTAAACATTTAAACCGAAATTCCCCTCCTTTAGTTCGCTTTTGAATAGAAAGAAAATAATGAAAACCAAAACGGATATTAATTCCTATTTTTGTGATATACCCAAAATTCCCAACACCGTCCAATGTTTCAAAACAATATTGCTTACGCCAGAAAACAAGATGCCGAAGACCCTTTGGCCTCTTTCCGAAATAAATTCCACATCCCAAAAACTAAAAATGGCGAAACGTCAATTTA
>JBEBRF010000010.1:0-39659 GCA_040394975.1 Aequorivita soesokkakensis | reverse complement strand
GTTTCGATTTCCGTTTGGGTTTCCATTCCATTTTTTTCTTTAGAAACGCTTCTTTCAGTTGCATTTTCAATCACCATCTTCCGGTCCAAATCACGCTCTATTTCCTCAATTGATATTTTTTCTTTTTCATCTAAAAAACCATTATTAGTTTGCTGAAAAATCAGGAATATAAAAATACCCAAACCTAAAATGGCCGGAAACAAGACCCAAAACGTGCGTTTTCTTCTTCTTTCTTTTTTTTCCAACGAGGTGTTTATTTTTTCCCAAAGGGATTCGTTTGGCACTTTTTGGGCTTGTTCCAATTTGCTTTTCAAAAAAGTGCCGATGTCTTTTTTATTTTCCATGAGTGCGTGTTTTAATTCCCTCGGTTCTGGTTGCGGTTGTTATTTTTTCTCTCAGAATAAGTTTCGCTCTGTGGAGATTGGACTTTGAGGTGTTTTCTGAAATTGTCAGGATTTTCGAAACTTCTTTGTGCGAAAAGCCGTCCATTTGATATAAGTTGAAAACCAAGCGGTATTGGTCGGGCAATTCCTGGATGAATTTTAGCAGGTCGTCCAACGGAAGATCGGTTTCTTCGTCCATTTCTACGGTTTCTTCCGTTACTTCTTCGTTGAGTTCAAAAAATGGTTTTTTCCTCTTTTTGTATTTGTCGATGGCTTTGAAAATAGTGATCCGTTTCATCCAACCTTCAAAAGAGCCTGTATTTTGGTAGGTTTTTATTTTCTGAAAAATGGTAATAAAGGCGTCGTGCAGGTTGTCCTCGGCATCGGCTTCGTTTCGGCAATATTTTAAAGATGTAAGGAATAGGGTGTCCTTATACCTTCGGAAGAGCTCGTTCTGCGCTTTCCGATCTTTTTTAACACACTGTTTTATTAATTCTTCTATTTCCAAAGAAGTGCTTATAGGTCTGATTCTTTCTGGTTTTTTGGATATTAGTCATTTACCCGCGTTATTACAATAATATTAGAGCAACTGGGCACACCTTCAGATGAAGTTCCCGTGCCTCTTATGGAATCTCTAATAAAATTTTTTCCAACTCTAAATGTTGCAATAGGAGAATTTTCACCTTCCACAAGAACCATCGTTCCTCCCAAAACCTCCCATTTATAACGCTCAACTGTAAAATTACTGGTATAGGAAACGGTAATAATTTCATCTGGAATTGCTTGAAGGGGACCTTCAACACAACATTCGGTATAAAGAATTTTATGCTCGATATTCTCGGTATGCTCACAACTGTTCTGTCTTGGGGTTTCAGTTAAAGTATCATCCTTATCTTTTGAACAGGACAAAAATAACAGTGCGCTTAAAATCAAAATAGTATAAAAATTTGTTTTCATAATTTTAAGGTTTAACATTGAACAGCTTTTAGGATTATTGGCAAAGTGGCTAATAATGCGCCGGTATTTATATCATCAAATCTAATATAAATTACTTGTGGGTTGATGCTATTTTCGTGCTGTAAATCGGTGATTGGATTAACACCATCAAGCATATCTTCATAAGTTTCATAATAACTTATAATCACGGTCGTTGGGTCGGGAAGCCCCGAAAGCGGGAAGAAACATTCCACATAACTTTCCAAATCAAACACCGCTCTTCCCGTGCCGGGCGCGGTTTCACATTCTTCAAATAGAAATTTTATGCAGGGTTCTTCACATTCTTTTGTTAGCATAAACCGGTCTGTTCCGTTTGAAATTTCCAACTCGGTTTCGGTGAAACGGATTACTTTCCAATCAAAATTCCAGTCTTCGCTTACATTTTCATCGCCGAGAATAAAAATATTAAGGTGCAGTTCATTCTCAATAAAATACGTAACCCAAGTTCCGCCATAGGAATCGTCATTAAAATAAAGCCCGGTATTTCCAAAGTTGCTTACGTCAAAATAGGAGCCGTCATATTCTGAATTTGGGCCGTCCAGATGATTTACATTCCAAATGCAGAATGTTTCCGTGAGGATATTATTACAAGTTATAATGGTGTCTGCTTTCAAACATTTGTCAATAGCTTCCTTTAATTCTTCATTGTTGTTTATTTCAAAGGGTTGGCCGTTTTCCAAAACACTGCTAATTGGATAACTTAAGCTGATGGATTTTCCTTCTTCCAATGAGGCCAGAAACTCACTGAATTGTATGTCACTTTGGATAACTTGATATCCGAAAATATCCATATTTTCATCATAGATTACAAGCGTGAATGGGTAATTGAAATCGATGCAGGTAATTTCGTTTTCAAAATCACTTGCCGCCGCCCGCTCAATGAGATTGTAAAGTTCAGAATTTACCTGAATTACTTTTGAGGGATCTGCTTTACTTACGGGCTCGTTTTCGCAGGAACTAAAAAATGCAAAGAGAAATAGAAGAGGTAATAGGCCAAGATTTTTCATCCTTTTTTTGTTTGGTTATTACCCTATAGTCTGAAAGTTTTTGAAAGGTTGCGTGATAAATAAAAAAAGCCTCCATTTCTGGAGGCGCTTTTTTATTCATAATCCTGAATTCCGAATTAATCTCTTCTTCTATCACGATCCCGATTGTCACGGCCACGGTTGTCGCGGTTGCGATTATCACGGCCGCCATTTCGGTTATCGTCGCGCGGTGGGCGCTCTTTATAACCTTCCGGTTTTTCCAAAAGGGCTTTTCGTGAAACCCGTTCTTTCTTGGTGCGTGGGTCAATGCCCATATATTTCACTTCAAAAATATCGCCCATGTGTACCACATCGCCTACGTTTTCCGTACGTTCCCAAGCGAGCTCACTAACGTGAAGCAAAATCTCGTTTCCAGGCGCATCGGCATATTCCACGACCGCACCGAAATCGAGCATTTTAATCACCTTAACTATATACGAATTACCAATTTCGGGCTTAAAGGTAAGCGAATCAATCTTCGCCAAAACCTTATCGATTCCCTCTTGGCTGGTTCCAAGAATTTCCACGATTCCTTCTTCGGTAACGGGATCTTCATTGATAACGATGGTAGTTTTTGTAGCTTTCTGAAGCTCTTGGATCACTTTTCCGCCAGGACCTATCAAGGCACCGATATATTCATTCGGAATCGTAACGGTAACCATTTTTGGAGCGTGCGGTTTTACATCGGTATTAGGCTGTGCGATGGTTTCGGTCAATTTTCCGAGAATGTGAAGTCTTCCTTCGGCAGCTTGTTTTAAAGCATTTACAAGAATCTCGTATGAAAGGCCTTTCACTTTAATGTCCATTTGGCAAGCGGTAATTCCGTCGGCCGTTCCGGTTACTTTAAAGTCCATATCGCCCAAGTGGTCTTCATCGCCCAAAATATCGGAAAGCACTGCGTATTTTCCGGTTTCGGCATCGGAAATCAATCCCATTGCAATCCCGGAAACTGGTTTTTTCAATTGAACCCCAGCATCCATCAACGCCATCGTTCCCGAACAAACTGTAGCCATAGAAGAAGAACCGTTAGATTCCAAAACTTCTGAAACCACACGAACGGTGTAAGGGCAATCTGCCGGAATCATTCCTTTTAACGCTCTTTGTGCCAAGTTTCCGTGACCAACTTCTCTTCGGGAAGTTCCGCGGATTGGGCGCGCCTCACCGGTTGAAAAAGGAGGGAAATTGTAGTGAAGGTAGAACGTTTCCTCGCCTTCAAACGATGGCATATCAATTTGGTTTGCTTCTCGCGAAGTTCCCAAAGTTACGGTTGCCAACGCTTGCGTTTCCCCACGTGTGAAAATTGCCGAACCGTGCGTGGATGGCAAATAATCAACCTCGCACCAGATTGGGCGAATGTCGGTTGTTTTTCTTCCGTCCAGACGAATACCTTCGTTCAAAACCAAATCGCGGATTGCAGCTTTTTCAGCTTTATTGGTATATTTTGACATCAAAGGGGCGTACATTTCCAATTCCTCTTCGGAAAAATGTGAACGTACTTCTTCTTTTATTTCAGAAAAATGTCTTCCGCGATCGTGTTTTGAGGAACCTCTTTTGGCTACTTCATAAACCTTGTCATAAACCAAACCACGGATTTTGCTTTCCAAATCCTTGTCTTCGGCAGCGGTTTCAAATTCGCGGGTTTCTTTTTTGCCAACGGCCTCGGCCAACCTCACTTGCGCATCAATTTGTTTTTTGATTGCGTCGTGTGCAAATTTAATGGCGTCAACCATTTCCTCTTCTGAAATTTCCTTCATTTCGCCTTCCACCATCATCACAGAATCTGCAGAAGCGCCAATTACCATATCAATATCACTTTCGCCGAGTTGGGCACGGGTTGGGTTGATGATGAATTCACCATTAATTCTTCCCACACGTACTTCAGAAATAGGACATTCAAAAGGCAAATCGGAAAGTTGGATAGCTGCGGAAGCCGCCAACCCTGCCATTGCATCGGGCATCACGTCTTCGTCGTGGCTCATCAATTGAATCATCACTTGCGTTTCGGCGTGATAATCTTTTGGGAAAAGTGGGCGCAAAACGCGGTCCACCAAACGCATTGTCAAAACTTCGCCATCGCTCGGCCTTGCTTCCCTTTTGAAGAAACCGCCCGGATAACGGCCGGAGGCGGCAAATTTTTCGCGGTAATCTACCGTCAACGGTAAAAAATCCACTGGACTCTGTTCATAGTTGGAAACTACGGTACAAAGCAGCATACATTTTCCGGATTGCACGACAACGGAGCCGTGGGCCTGTTTTGCCAATTTTCCGGTTTCGATGGAAATCTGTCTTCCATCACCAAGGTCTATAACCTCTTTAAATACTTTAGGTATCATTTGTTTTTCATTTTTGCGTATAAGAAAACACGCAGTTAATTTTGGTCAAAACCTGATTTTCAGGTTTAGTGTTGTTGTGTTGTTGTGGTTGACCAATGAAAAACTTTGGGCAGCTTTTCCGAGCGTAGCGAAAGAATCTTTTGAATAGTAAAGGTTTCTGCGCTTAGCCTTAAAAAACAAAGCGAAGAATCCGGGAGATTACTTCGCTTCGCTCGTAATATTACTTACGTAATCCTAATTCCTTAACGATGGCACGGTATCGAAGGATGTCTTTTTTAATAAGATAATCCAACAATGCCCTTCTTTTGCCCACCAGCTTTACCAAGGAACGTTCTGTGTTGTAATCCTTGTGGTTCGCTTTAAGGTGATTGGTTAAATGCTCAATACGGTGCGTGAACAAAGCGATCTGTCCTTCTGCAGAACCAGTGTCGGTCTTTGACTTACCGTGTTTTTCAAAAATTTTTTCTTTTACTTCTTGTGATAAATACATGCCAATATTATTAAAATGATTTTTATGTACTGATTACCACTCTGGCAATCAAGGCGGCAAAAATACAAAAATCATTTTGAAATAAATGTGCAGAAAATAAAATTAATGGATAATATATCTTTTTTAACCTTTTTGGCGTTATAAAGCCTAAACCCTTAAACCTCAAATTTATGAAAATCAACTTTTTTAGATTGACTGTTGCGCTTTTTACTATGGTTTCCATCCTATTTACAAGTTGTGATAAAGATGAAAACAACGAACAAGAGGAAGTTAATTTTTCTTCTGAAGACTCTGCAAGAGCAGCAAAGATGGACAATGTTGCTGAGGGAACTTTCAATATTATGGAACAGGCATTTGTAGAAAATGAAACGGGGGGCCGAGGCACTACTTTGATGTCTCTTTTTCCGCAATGTACTGAAATCACTGTGGGGATCCAAGGTAATATTTTTGCCATTTTGCTTGATTTTGGGGATTCATGTACACTAAATAATGGCAATGTAGTTTCCGGAAGCATTCTTTTGGAGTATGGTCCTTTGGTGGGCGGAACTTACACGGTAAATTATTCTTTTCAGGATTTTGTTTTTAATGATAATGGCGTGAGTGGCGGCGGTGAGATTTTGTATGAAATCGCAAATCAAAATGGTAACCCGCAATCTACCGTTAATGAAAGCATCACCGTAAGTTTCCCAAACACAACTGTAACCGGCACCCGAAATGGGCTTCGTGTTTCGGAATGGGTTGAAGGAGTTGGTTCGGGAAATTGGATTGACAACGTATATCATGTAACCGGAAATTGGCAAACAGAATTCACAAACGGTTTTGAAAGAAGTGGAGAAGTTACCCAAACGCTGGTTCGCAAATTATCCTGTCGTTATTTGGTTAGCGGGGTGCTCAGTGTAACGCAAGATGGTGTTACTGCCGCGATTGATTTTGGCAACGGCGAATGTGACAACCAAGCCATATTTATTTATAACGGTGAAGAATATCCATTCATAATGAATTGATGTACTGTACTGAAAAAAAAGGCTGTCCCAGTGTGGACAGCCTTTTTTTATGCAGATTTTTCACGCAGCGGTCGGTTTAAGACCAAATCTAAATATAAATTGATCTTGCGTTTCAGGTGTTTTCGCGGGGTGATAAAATCTAAAAAGCCATGTTCCAAAACAAATTCAGCGGTTTGGAAGCCATCGGGCAATTCTTTCCCCGTAGTGTCACGAACTACGCGCGGGCCCGCAAAACCAATCAATGCTCCGGGCTCACTTATGTTTATGTCGCCCAGCATTGCGAAGGAAGCGGTAGTGCCGCCAGTAGTTGGGTCTGTACATAAAGAAATATACGGTATGCCCGCCTCGCTTAACTGGGCTAATTTCACACTGGTCTTTGCTAATTGCATCAAGGACAGCGCGGCCTCCATCATTCTGGCGCCGCCACTTTTTGAGATTATCAATAATGGGATTTTCTTTTTAAGCGAATAATCAGCCGCACGTACAATTTTTTCGCCCACAACACTTCCCATGGAGCCTCCAATAAAGCTGAAATCCATACAGGCCACAACGAGATCTGAACCCATGGACTTTCCAACCGCACACCGAATGGCATCTTTTAGACCCGTTTTATCCTGGGCTTCCTTCAGCCGTTCTGTATATTTCTTTTTGTCCTCAAACTTCAAGGTGTCCTGTGAGGAAAGGTTTTTGTCCAGTTCCTTAAATTTGTTGTCGTCAAAAAGAATTTCAAAATATTCTTTGCTGCCAATACGAACGTGGTACCCATCTTCGGGGCTCACATAAAAATTCTTTTCAAGCTCTTCGCTGTCAACCACCTTGCCCGTGGGAGATTTATACCACAGTCCTTTGGGGACGTCCTTTTTCTCTTCGGTGGGGGTTTGTATTCCCTTTTTTGTTCTTTTAAACCAAGGCATATTTTAGTTATGAGTTATGAGTTATGAGTTATGAGTTATGAGTTATGAGTTATGAATTATGAATTATGAGTTGAGAATTATAATTTTTTCAAATTTAAATTCTCATTTCTTTCATTCGGCATTTTGAATTCTTAATTTATAATTCTGAATTCTTAATTATTAAAGAGTATTTACATTGTTCAAATCCTCAAACGCTTTTTGAAGTCTTTTTTTGAAAGTGATCTCCCCTTCGCGGAGCCATTTCCGCGGATCGTAATATTTTTTATTTGGAAGGTCATCGCCCTCGGGATTTCCTATTTGGGTCTTTAAATATTCCAGATTGTTTACCATATAATCGCGAACCCCTTCGGTAAAGGCGAATTGCATATCGGTATCAATGTTCATCTTTATAACGCCATAACCAATTGCTTCACGAATTTCTTCCAAAGTGGAACCGCTCCCGCCGTGAAATACAAAATCGATTGGATTGTGGCCCGTATTAAATTTTTTCTGAACGTATTCCTGCGAATTTTTCAAAATAACGGGCGTCAATTTTACATTGCCCGGTTTGTAAACGCCATGCACGTTTCCGAAAGCGGCGGCAATCGTAAATTGGTCGCTTATTTTTGAAAGTTCTTCGTAAGCATAGGCCACTTCTTTGGGCTGGGTGTATAGTTTTGAAGAATCCACGCCGGTATTGTCCACCCCGTCTTCTTCGCCACCGGTTATGCCCAGTTCAATTTCAAGGGTCATCCCCATTTTGCTCATGCGTTGCAAATAATGTTTGCAAATTTCAATGTTTTCTTCAATTGGTTCTTCGGAAAGATCAATCATATGGGAGCTGTACAGCGGTTTTCCCGTTTCTTTGAAAAATTTCTCACCGGCATCCAGCAGCCCGTCAATCCACGGAAGCAATTTTTTGGCGCAATGGTCTGTGTGGAGGATTACCGTTGCCCCGTAAACTTCGGCCAGTTGGTGGATGTGCTTTGCGCCTGCCACACCGCCGGCTATGGCCGCTCTTTCGTTGTCATTGGCCAGTCCTTTTCCGGCATTGAAATGGGCGCCCCCGTTTGAAAACTGGATAATAACCGGCGCATTGAGTGCGGCAGCGGTTTCCATAACGGCATTTACACTGTCTGATCCCACCACATTCACCGCCGGCATTGCAAAGCCTTTCGCTTTGGCGTATTGGTGTATTTTCTGAACTTCTTTCCCCGTGGCTACTCCGGGCTTTATTCCGTGGCTCATAGTTTGGATTTTTGGATTTTTGGATTGTTGGATTATTGGATTATTGGATTGTTGGATTTTTTTGATGTGAACGTTGAAAGCTGGCCTTCAAAAATAACAAAATTTAATGGTTTAAAAGGGATAGTTAATGCCTATGTTGTAAACAGCATGAGCGAAATTGTAGTCCTTAAACCACCGTTCTCCCACTGGTCTGGCGGGGTCGTGGGTTTTAAAGCCTATATCAAAGCGGAAAACAAAAAATCCGAAATCATAGCGCAGCCCAAAGCCTGAGGCTACTGCCGTTTCCTTTAGGTCCTCAATTCCGTCAAACCTGAAAGAGGGAATGGTGACATCGTCCAGAACGTTCCAGATATTGCCCGCATCAATAAAAAAAGCGCCTTTCAGATCGCCCAAAATGGTATATCTATATTCTCCATTAAGGGCAAGTTTGAAGTTTGCATCGTTGAAATCGAGCACGCTCCCGCTGCTGCCCGGGCCAAGGTCATACGCCCTCCAGCCTCTATTGTCATTGGTTCCGCCACCAAAATAACTACGCGTAAACGGAATATTGGTACTATTGCCAAACGGTATCGCTATACCGCCAAATGCCCGAAAGGCAAAAATATTCTTGCCGTCCAGATCCCAGTGCTTTATGTATTCTGCTTCGGCCTTTGCATACTGCGAATAGGCAATGCCAAGAATTTCGTAATTGTCCTGCGGGTTTTTGGTGAGGCCGGCCAAACTTGCGATGCCCGAAAGAACATTTCCGGCAGATTCCAATTTCAAGCGAATTCTCGAAAAATTATTGTCATTTATATTTTCGCGCGTGTCTCTTGTCAACGTAATGTTTGAGGCAAAGATCAAGTTGTTCTCGCTAAGCCGCAGCTTGCGTTCATAAATGCTCAACACTTCTTCATAGGTTTGCGGATCGGCCGCCACGCCGCGGGTCAAAACCTCATTTATAAATTGGTCCGCTTCTTCGGGAACCTCCAGAAAAGGATCGGTGCCCGGGTTATTGAAGTCATAATTTAAATCTCGCGCAATTTCGTTTAAGATGGAATAGGAACTTTTGTAAACGTTGAAATAATTTTCTGGGTGTAAATTTCGAACAAATTGCAGGTTGAGCAAATCCACCTGATAGGTGAGGATTTTTGAGGGTTTCCATCGATAATTGAAAATGGCATTTGAAGTTTGCCGGTCCAGCCCTATATTGTTCTGGGCGCTATACCCAAAACTGATAGAGGTAGAGGGCGACATATATTTCGGGATGATTCTCTCCGTATTCAATGGGAAAAGAATTCGCGGAAAAGTAAGCTTCACATCACTTCCAAATTCTGAAATGTTGAAGAATTTACTTTCGCTATCCGCCGCGTCCTTTGAAGAGCCAAGGCTTCCGCGTCCAGAAATTTCAAGAATCTCGGCCCCGCGGAAGATGTTCCTGAAAATCATGCTGCCGCTAAAACTGACGCCGAATTGCTGAATGGTAGAAGTGAAGGCGTCAAAATCAACCCCCAGCGTAAAGCGGTCGCGCGGCGCCAAAAGAATTGTGGCATTTAAAAGATTTCCGGTGGAATCGGCAGCCACTTCGGCATAGCTGATGTTTGGATATTTAAATATGCGAAGGTCGCTCAATTGGTTATACGTCAGGGTGCGGTCAATATCCTTAAAAATTTTATTTGGGGTTATTGAAACGGCAGAAGTTATGGCCCGGGGACGAAAGCGCATGTTGCCATAACTGAAAAGTTTATATCCGTTGAAGCTGATGGAATCCTGGAATTTTTTGTTCCGGTTTTCATAGGAATAATCCGTGACAATCCGAACTTCATTGATGTGATGCACCTGAAACGGAACGGTGCGGGTGCTATCACCTTCGGTGATTTTTCGGTCCGGAATTATATAGGTAATGTTTGCCTTATGGTCCGTATTTATGGTGTCGGCCTCAAAACCCACATATTCCTGCTGAAAATGATACAGTCCCGAATTCCTGAATAACATGGTGAGGCGGTCGCGTTCATTTACAAAATCATTGGCGGCATATTGCTTCCCTGGAATGATAAACGAATTGGCTTTCGTTAGCTGAAACAATGAATCTACCACCGGCGAACTTATCTTTTCCGCAATGGAATCGCCCACCGTGTAGGGCTTGTGCTTCTTTACAAAATAGGTGATGGACGCTCTTTTTTCCTTTTTCGGATCGGGAATTATTTTATAATCCACTTCGTCATTAAAATAGCCATAACTCGCGTACCACCTTTTAAGCCTTTCAAGAGATTTTGCAATTCGGGCCTCGCTAATGATAACAGGTGCATCTCCAGATTTTTGGAGCCACCGGTTCAACCCCACATAACTGCTGTCTATTTGGTCCACTTGTTTTTTTGAAAGCCAACGGATTAAGCGTTCCTCACGCTTCGGGTTTTTGTGCAACCATTTATAATAGGTAGAATCAGGTTGCGGATCGGCGAGATTCCACACGTGCAGTCCAAAAGGGATGCCCACAAGAGGTATGGTAGGGTTCGGTTTTTGCGCTAACTGACTGTGAACGCCTGCCTCATTGGTCTTCACACTGTCAACAAGGATAGTGTTTTCAGTGAGCAAGTAGTTGCCATCGGGTACACGCTTTACGGCATTACAGGAAAAAAACAGACTAATTAATACTATAAATAGTGATATTTTTGTGGGGTCGCGCTTCAAGTGTACGATTTTATTGAACTTCAAAAATACTATATTTTGGTCAGCAAAAGTCAAACAAAATTAATAACGAGCCTACAGCATAAAAAGTACCGTGAACAAACCGGACTTTTTGTGGCCGAAGGGCCAAAAGTGATTGCTGAACTGCTCAAGGAAGGAATGGTGTTGGAAGCGCTATACGCCACGGAAAATCCACACATTATTGAAAAAAATCATTTCCAGGTTACCGAAACGGAACTCAAACGATTGAGCTTTTTAAAGACACCAAATAGTGCTGTTGCCATTTTCCAAATTCCAAAAGCCAAAAAGTTGGTTGAAAAAGACCTGATCATGGCCCTGGACTCCGTTCGCGACCCGGGAAATTTAGGAACCATCATCCGTTTGTGTGATTGGTTCGGCGTGCGGCAATTGGTCTGTTCCGAAGATACTACAGATTGCTATAACCCCAAAACAGTGCAAGCAACAATGGGGTCTTTGCCACGCGTTCAAGTCCATTATTTGTCCCTGCCAGATTTTTTTGAAGCGACGACACTTCCCATTTATGGAGGTTTTATGGAGGGGAAAAATGTTTATTCCGAACAATTGCCCAAGGCAGCAATATTGGTGATGGGCAACGAAGCCAATGGAATTTCCTCCGAAGTGGCATCTAAAATTTCCAATAAAATTTCCATTCCACGCTTCGGTGAAACCCAAAGGGCAGAAAGTTTGAACGTGGCCACCGCCACTGCCATCCTTTTGAGTGAATTCCGAAGGGGTTATTGAAAGGTAAAGTTCACAAAAATACCGCGGGTGGCGAGTTTGTCAATATTGCCCGTCCACGGACTGTTGGGGTCATCATCCGGCACCAATTCATCAGAGATGGCAAACACGCCGCGGATTGATGGTGTGAATTTGAAGTAATATAAATAAAAATCTATTCCAAAGCCCAGTTCATAATAATTGGTGCTTCTTGTCATCCGGAACCGCGCCTGCTCATTGTCCTCCGGATTTTTTTCGTTGCTGGAAAGATTGATGGAGGTTGAAACGCCGCCTACCACAAAAGGTTTAATGTTGTTCAGCCTTTTGGTTGAAACCTTCAGCAAAAGCGGCACGTGAATATAGGTAGATTTCACTTCTCTCAAATAATCCTTAGGCTCTTCAAACCCTGGGAAAATAAGGTTTCGCTGTGTAAAGTAAAGCCCCGGCTCCAACCGAAGATTTACATATTGATTGATGCGCATATCGCCAATGAGCCCCACATTGAACCCTGCGGAACGCTCCACTTGAACGTCGGTATTGGCGTCTTCAAACTGTTCTTTATAATCAAATTTGAAGTCGTAACTGTTAAATCCCAAAAAGTAGCCCCAGGTAAAGCGTTTTTTGTCGAAGTTTTCCAGATTTGACAAACGTTCCTTATTAAAAAACCATTGGGCATTGGCGCTGTGTGCTATAAATAAAACGGACAGAACAAAAAAAAGCTTCTTCATAAATTATTTTGTAGCATTATAGATTGTTGCCACCCCAAACGTTTGGGGAATATTTTTCACCTCCTTAAACCCGATTTTCCGCAAAATATTGTTGAGCATTTCACCGTGCGGAAAGATGGAGGCGCTTTCGCTTAAATATTGATAGGCAACCTTATCCTTTGAAAACAGGCGGCCAACAAGGGGCAAAATGGATTTCGCATAAAAATGGTACCCTTGTTTGAAAGGAAATTTTGAAGGCACCGAAGTTTCCAAAACCACAAAAATGCCATCATTTTTAAGCACCCTGAAAATCTCGGACAGTCCTTTTTCAAGATTTTCAAAATTCCGGATACCGAAGGAAACGGTTATGGCATCAAAAGTGTTTTCTGCAAAAGGAAGCGCCTCAGAGTCTGCCTGAATAAATTCTATTTTAGATAATATCGGTTTTCCCGAAACTTTTTTCCGGGCCACTGAAAGCATTCCTTCTGAAAGATCGAGCCCCACAATTCTGTCGGCATTGGTTTTCTCTGCAAATTGAATGGCCAGATCCCCGGTTCCGGTAGCGACATCCAAAATGGATTTTGGATTTTTTGCGGCCACCATTTTAATGACTTTTTTTCGCCACTTAACGTCCCATCCCAAAGAAATGATGCGGTTGAGCCCGTCATAATTGCCGGAAATTGTGTTGAACATCTGTTCAACCTGTTGTTTCTTTCCTTCGGAAGAATTCTTATAAGGTGTTATTTTCTTTTCCATAAAATTTGCGCAGGCAAAACTACTGTTTTTTAATGAAATCAAATTCGAAATGAAGGCCCAAATCAAAATCCATTTTCAAAACCTTGCCTCAGTATTGAACCTCTCCAATCCCATTTTGCGAAAGTTGGCGCGTAGCATAGCGCGGAAATCTGCTTTTTATTTCTATATCTTTGCAGCATTCCTTTTGAAGTCTAAAATCTTAATTCAATGAAGATTATAATTGCCGGTGCGGGAGAAGTGGGGTTTCACCTTGCGAAATTGCTCTCCTTTGAGTCCCAGAACATAACGCTGATTGATACCAATAGGGAAGCCTTGGCCCATGCCGATGCGCTCCTGGATATTCGGGTGGTGCGGGGCGATTCCACTTCAATTGCGGTTTTAAAGGATTCAAACGTGAGTGAAACCGACCTTGTTATTGCGGTTACTTCCAGTGAAACCACGAACATCACCGTGTGTGTTCTTTCAAAACAACTGGGCGCAAAACGGACTATTGCGCGAATTTCCAATACGGAGTTCATTGACAAAAAAAAAGAAGTGGGCTTTGGGAAACTTGGCATTGACGAATTGATTTCGCCGGAATCCCTTGCTTCAGATGAAATTGAATTACTGCTCAGCCAAAGCGCCTTCAACGAAAGCTATGAATTTGAAGACGGGGCGCTGATGATGATCGGGCTTAGCCTTTCCCGCTCGTCTGCCTTTGTGGGCAAAACGGTAAAGGAAATGGCAAAGGTTTATCCGGAACTACAGTTTGTGCCCATCGCCCTTCAGCGGTATGGCACACAATATACCATCATTCCGCGGGGCGATACAAAGTTTAAGGAGGGTGACCAAGTGTACTTCACCACGGTTCAAAAAGGTGATGAGCAAATTTTCAAACTTTCGGGAAAAAGCAAACAGGAAATCAAAAACGTAATGATTCTGGGCGGAAGCAAAATAGGCTATAAAACGGCGAAAGATCTGTGCAAAAACCGATTCAACGTTAAGCTTATCGAGAGCAGTAAAGACAAGGCTTTCGAAATTGCAGACAACATTCCGCAATGTTTGGTAATTAACGGCGACGGCAGAAACGTAGATTTGCTCCTGGAAGAATCCATAGAGGAAATGGATGCTTTCATTGCCGTTACCGGAAACAGTGAAACCAACATTATGTCCTGTTTGGTCGCCAAGTCAAAAGGGGTAAAGAAAACAATTGCCCTGGTGGAGAATATGGATTATTTTCAGCTTTCGCAGTCCATCGGCATAGATACGCTAATCAACAAAAAACTATTGGCTGCCAACAATATTTTTCGATATGTGCGCCGCGGTGAAGTTGTGGCGATGACAAAATTGAACAATATGAACGCGGAGTTGCTGGAGTTTATGGTTTCTTCACATTCAAAAGTTTGCAACAAAAAGATAAAGGACCTTGATTTTCCCGTATCGGCCATTATTGGCGGAGTGGTCAGAAACGGAGAGGGCATAATCGCGCTTGGCGATTTTGAGATAAAAAGTGGAGATAGGGTAGTGGTTTGCTGCCTTCCACAATCCATAGGGAAAGTAGAAAAACTTTTTATATAATGAGTTCCTTCAGCAAGCTCAATTTTAAGATCATTTCACATTTGATGGGCCTTTTGCTCATGGTCAATGGCGGGTTCATGCTTTTAAGCGCTTGTGTTAGCTGGTATTATAATGACGGTGTGCTTGTTGAAATGTTTTGGTCTGGCACGGTAGCATTGGGGGTTGGGGCGCTGGTCATGCTTGCCACAAAAAACCATCGGAAGGAAATCCAGAAAAGGGAAGGATATATTATAGTAACCTTTGGATGGATATTCATGGCCCTAATCGGTACGCTGCCGTATTTGTTTACGGGAGCAATCCCAAGTTTCACTAATGCTTTTTTTGAAACCATGAGTGGCTACACCACCACTGGTTCAACCATTCTTACGGATGTTGAAGTACTGCCGCGGGGCGTACTTTTTTGGCGAAGCATAACCCATTGGATTGGTGGAATGGGGATCATTGTTTTGGCCATTGCCATTTTGCCCTTGCTTGGAATTGGCGGAATGCAACTATTTGCGGCCGAAGCCCCCGGGCCAAGTGGTGACAAATTGCACCCAAGAATAACTGACACCGCAAAACGGTTATGGCTAATTTATGTGGGCTATACCGTGGCAGAAACCGTTTTGTTGAAAATTGCGGGAATGAGCTTTTTTGACGCCATAAATCATTCGTTGGCAACGGTGAGTTCCGGTGGGTTCTCCACGAAAAATGCAAGCGTTTCCTATTGGAACCATAATCCAACGGTACAGTACATCATCATTATTTTTATGTTTTTGGCGGGCAGCAATTTCGTGCTCAGCTATTTTGCATTCAAGCGGAAATTCCAGAAAATATTTCAGGATGAGGAGTTTAAATTATATGCCCTTTTCGTGCTGGGGCTAAGCATTGTGGCGGCCCTCATAATTTATTTTAAGGCAGATGTTTTGGTTTCAAGCATACAGCACCCCATGGTTTTGGGAGCGTTTGAAAGTGCCGTGCGCCACGCGCTCTTCCAGGTTTTGAGCATTATTACAACAACCGGTTTTGTGAGTGCAGATTATACACTTTGGACGCCATTTTTAACCATTTTCTTTTTTGGGATGATGTTTTTGGGGGGCTGTGCCGGCTCCACTTCTGGTGGAATCAAGATTATGCGCCATTTAATTATGATAAAAAATGGAGTTATGGAATTTAAAAGAACGCTGCATCCACATGCCATTCTTCCGGTTCGCTACAATGGAAAGGCCGTGCCGCAGCCCATTGTTTTCAATATTCTTGGTTTCTTTATTCTTTATATGCTTTCTTTTATCGTGGGAACGCTGGTCTTCTCCTGGCTGGGCTTAGATTTTCAGACAGCACTTGGAGGGGCGGCATCTTCCATCGGAAATGTTGGTCCGGCATTGGGCCATATTGGGCCCGTGAATAATTATGCCCATTTGCCCGAGGCGGCAAAATGGTGGTCCACTTTTTTAATGCTCATTGGCAGGCTGGAGTTGTTTACCGTCTTAATTTTGTTGACGCCCTTTTTCTGGAGAAATAGGTAAGGTAGGCAACGGACATTTACTTTGAATATGGTAAACCTCAAATAGATTTTATTCCTTCGGAAGCCAAGCTGCTTTTTACATTTGTTTTCACTCCCTGTGGGCCTGCAGCTGTTTCCTGTTGATATTTTTTAGGAAATCTTCGGCTTTGGAAATGAAAAGACCCAAAACGCACTTGGCGCTTTGGGTCTTTGCTTTTAGAAAAGGTTGAAGTTATTTAACGATGATTCGTTTAACCCTTCCGTCTTCTTTGTTTCCCATGCGAACCAAATATACACCTTTGGCCACGTAGCTAAGGTCTAATTTATAGTTATATCCTTGGCCATTGTTTTCTAATTTTTTGAACAGCAGTCTTTGTCCAAGAGTGTTGTAAACTGAAAGATTCATAGCTTCGGAATAGTTCACGGTTTTTAAACTTATATCGAAATGATTGTTGTCCAGCGATAAAATGACGAGTCCATTTTCGCCAAAGATATTTTCGCCGATTCCTATGGCGCCAATTTGTGCCGAATAATCCTCGGTTTCCCCAAAGCTTGTTTCTTCACAAGCATCATTGGGCACAGGGCCATTCCAATTTGTTTTTGCGCGCATTAAGTGTTGCCCCATTGTGGCTCCGGCAGGAATGACCAAATCTGTGGTAATGGTAAAGGTTCCGCTTCCCTGACCGGGAGCAATTACAATGTTGTCAACCACTATTTCGTCATTTGTAAAAACAAAGTCGTCATTAAAATCAATCCAAACACGAACATACTGGTTTCCATAGCCGGTGGTAATGGTTAGATCGTTAACTGAATCAGGCATCATTCCCGCAATAAGGTTGGTGAAATCTGCATAGCCTTCACAGCCCGACGGATTATGTATGTCCGTTACGCTGAATAGTCGAAATCCATCCCCGAATGAACAATCGCCCGTTGGCTGACAGTTTTGCTTTATGATAGTTACGGAAGTAGCATCGTTTGAGGGGTCGCTATCACCCGGCAATGAGGTATATGCGCTCAGGCTATAGCTTCCCAAAGCGGAGAAATCTCCTGTTTGGTTGAAGGTATAAGAGGTTGAGGTGTTACCAGCCAAAGGACCTGCAACGCTTTCTGTAACCACGGTGCCATCCAAATTATAGGAAACGTCAAAGTTTGATTTTGGTTCACCTCCAAAATTGGTTATGGTCACTACTATATCTTCGGTAGCCGTAAGGTCAGTCCCGGAAACTGGGGACGTAATTGCCGAAACACCAAGATCATTGGGCTGTAAATAGGTAACTGATTTGGTGCGGGCATCGTTTGTTGTATCCTCATCGCCCGCTAAATTGGTTTCCGAAGTGATGTTATAAGTTTGGCCCACAGTTCCCATATTGGCGGTAGCTGTAAAAGTATATTGGGCGGTTGCGGCTGAAGCAATGGTTCCCGTAAAGGTTTCAGAAATTACGGCCCCTCCATCTACTTGGAAAGTTACCGGAAAATTGGAAGCGTTGTTTTGGCCATAATTGAAGATGGTCACAGTCACCGTTTCACTATTTGATAACGTACCGGTTTCGGGAGAATCAATGCTTACCACCCCAACATCATTGTTGAAGTTTGGAGCAATTTGGAACACCCCGACCACGTCCTTCCTTCCGCTATTCATGTATTCATTGATATACCAGAATTGTTTGTCATTTGCAGGGTCTATGTCAATTTTACTATAATCTCCATAACGAAGGCCGGGAATATTTGCGTTTCCGGCGGCAATTAATTCTTCCGCAATGGTCATTGTATTCAGTGGGTCATTTGCGTAGCGTCCGGTGTAATATGAACTTACGCGTTTTGTAAGAGGATCGGGAGTAGTTGGTCCCGCCATTGAAGTGTATCCCATACCAATATTTCCCTGTACATCCATCATCATGCTTGCGTGCCACGCGTGTTTTCCGTCCGGGGCGGTATAGGTTCCTTCCTGATGTATAGTCCATGGTTGTCCGTCGCCGGGCTGTCTAAGCTCAAACCATCGTATCCCTGCAAGCTCGCCGCTTGAAGCATCGGTATCAACAACAAAGTTGAAAACAGCGGAATTGTGGCTTCCGAATTTTCTAAATTGGGCCTGGTTCATAACCGTTGCCTGAAGGGCGTCAATATCCGCTCCTCCTCCGGGTTGGGCCAAGTTAGAGAAACTTCCACCATCAAAAACGGAAATGAAGGGGGTAGTGATCAATTCAGTAGGTGCAGAAATGGTTGAACTTCCCGGACTTGCCCAGTTAACGTCCACAGTCCAAAGTTTTACGTGATCCTGTGAAACCCCGGACCAAGCGTCATCTTGCAGATATACAATGGGCAACCCTCCTGGTGCAGGTGGGTTGTTGTTGGTAACGTTCAATGCCTGCGGACTGTAAAACCCACTGGTTACGATTCCCGGAAGGGGAAAGCCTATAATTTGTGCGGAAGGATCGCCGTTAAGCATTTTGCTGCGTTCCATGGCGTAGATTTTATTTGTTGCCGATGTATTGTCCGTCATGTAGTACCCGTCGCTCCAAACTGAAAGTTTTTGATAATCGTTTATCTGTGGGATGGTATAGACATACCAGCCATCGTTCACAGGGTCCGGTCCGTCAGAAATTGCAATTTGGGCACCATTTCCAAGAAAGGTCATCACGAATCTATCAGCAGCATTATCATAGGAAATTGTAAGGTCGCAACAGCCGCCATTTGGAAAAATAGTGGGGTTGGGGCTAATTTGCCCTGTCAAGGGGTTTCCACTTTTGTCAAAAATACGGAAACCTGTGTTGAAAACCACAACAGCGTGATTGGGGCCAACCCCGATGGCTGGGTCTGTAGGCTGAGAATTTGAAGCAGCGGCATCAAAAACTAAAAGGGGTGCCCTGCCAGTAAGGGCCTGCTCCATTTTATCTGGATTTCTTTTGAAATAGTCATCTTCAATCTGCGGATCCTTGCCGGGAATGATTAAGTTTTTTGAAGCTCTGCCGTCTTGCATCACCGCTTCCTTTACTCGGGCGGGAGCCAAATTGGTTTGGGAAGCAATTGATGGTACATGGGCCACGGACCCAACCGTGCCCACATAAGTAGCTTTGGTTTTTTCCTGGGCCTGCCCTTGAAAGACAAAAGCGAAGAAAATAAGAATTAGTGTAATTTTGGTTTTCATGGTAAAAGTTTTATGTTGGTTTACTAAAATTTAAAGCTTCTAAATTACTGATAAAATAAGGAAATAAGATATACGGGGTCAATATTTAACCAACTCCTATTTCTTTTGATTTCTAACGTAATGCTTCCTTTATTCTTTTCATCGCTTCCTTGATTTCATTTTCAGAAGCTGCATATGATAAGCGAATACAGTTAGCATCGCCAAAGGCTTCACCGGTCACGGTTGCTACTTTGGCCTCTTCCAAAAGATATAATGAAAAGTCTGAAGCGGAATTGATTTTTTTCCCGCGAAGGGTTTTTCCGAAGAAATAGGAAATATCGGGAAACACATAAAAAGCTCCTTCCGGCGAATTTGTTTTAAAGCCTTCAATTTCTGAAAGCAATCTAAGGATCAGACTTCGTCTTTCCTGAAAGGCCTCAACCATAAATTGTATTTTGCTGGGAGGATTTTCCAGCGCGGTTATGGTAGCTCTTTGTGCAATACAGTTTGCACCGCTGGTGACCTGGCCTTGCATTTTGTCGCAAGCACGGGCTATCCATTCGGGCGCTCCGATGTAACCGATGCGCCACCCAGTCATGGAAAAGGCTTTTGAAACGCCGTTTACCACTACCGTGCGAGGATACATATCGTCAAATTCGGCCATGGAGGTATGGTTCCCGGTGAAGTTGATGTGTTCGTAAATTTCATCGCTAATTATAATGATGTCTGGATATTTAGCCAGCACATCGGCAAGTTTCCGAAGCTCTTCCCTATTGTAAACTGAACCACTGGGGTTACAGGGCGAGCTGTAAACAATCATTTTTGTTTTGGGCGTTATAGCGGCTTCCAGTGCGGCGGGCGTAACTTTAAAATCTGTTTCTATCGTGGTGGGAATTTCTATTGGAATTCCGCCGGCAACCTTGCTTTGGTCTGCATAGCTCACCCAATAAGGTGCGGGCAACAGCACTTCATCACCCTCGTCCAGCAGTACCATCATCAAATTTGCCAAAGATTGTTTGGCGCCTGTGGACACTACTATTTGTGACGGATTGTAGGTTAGATTGTTGTCTCTTTTGAATTTGGTGATAATGGCCTTTTTTAGATCGCCATACCCATCAACAGGGGTATAGGCATGATAATTTGCCTCTATTGCATCAATGGCGGCTTGCTTTACAAATTCGGGAATGGGAAAATCGGGCTCTCCAAGGCTAAGGCCAATAATGTCCACGCCTTGTTCCTTTAATTCTCTGGTTTTGGCAGCCATTGCCAGTGTGGCCGAGGTGGCCATTTCGTTCACTCGTTTCGAAAGTCGTTTGTCCATGATTTGTTATGCAGTTGCGGCGGGTTTCAGTCCCATTTCCTTAAGATGGCGAAAATGTGCCAGAATAGCTTGGCGCGTAGTTTTATATTCTTTGTAGGGTAAGTTGAACTCTTGAGTTGTTGTCTTTAATATTTGTGAAATATTTTTATAGTGAATATGGCTAATATTAGGAAAAATATGATGCTCTACTTGATGGTTCAGGCCACCGGTATACCAATTCACGATCTTGTTATTGGTTGAAAAATTCATCGTGGTGAACAACTGGTGGATGGCCCAGGTATTTTTCATGGTTCCGCTTTCATCCGGAAGCATTATGGCGGTGTCTTCCACCACATGTGCCAACTGAAAAACAATACTCAGTATTAGCCCTGCTACATAATGCATTATGAAAAAGCCCAGCAATATCTTCCACCAAACAATATTGAAGAATAAAATAGGGATTACGATCCAAAGTGAAATATAGATCAATTTGGTTATTACCAAAATACTCCATTGTGTAACCGGTTTAGGCAATTTTCCATAGGAAAGTTTTCGCGCCAAATATCTTTTGGTCTGGAAAAAATCTGTGGTAAGCACCCAGTTGAAGGTAAGTAGTCCATAAAGAAAAACGCTGTACCAATGTTGGAACTTATGGAACCGGTGCCATTTTGAATGTTGCGAAAAACGCAGAATCCTTCCAGCTTCCAAATCTTCGTCGTGACCGTGGATATTTGTATAGGTGTGGTGCAGAACATTGTGCTGCACTTGCCAATTATAGACGTTTCCGGCCAGAATGTACATGCTGCTGCCCATAATTTTATTCACCCATTTTTTTGAAGAATAGGAACCGTGATTTGCATCGTGCATCACGTTCATGCCCACGCCGGCCATCCCTATACCCATCACAATGGTGAAAAGCAACTGCACCCATCCCGGAAGGTCAAGGGCGAGCAACAAAAAATAGGGGGTAAGGTATATGGAAAACATAATAACCGTCTTCAGGTGCAATTTCCAGTTGCCCGTACGGGAAATATTGTTTTCCTTGAAATAATCATTAACGCGTTTATTTAAAGTCCGAAAAAATTTAGCGCTGTCAACTCGGGAGAAATTTAGATTTTTATATGTCAAAATGAATATTATTAACGAGGGATTGTTGGGAAATTGTTCACAAAAATAATTATCTTTTGGGGAAATGCGTAATGCCCAAACCATAATTTTCGCAAAGATACCATACTTTTGCATCCTAAATGAAATTATGGAACTGATATCGAAATATTTTTCACAACTCTCTCACCATCAAATGCACCAATTTGAATTGTTGCAAACACTTTATGAAGGATGGAACCTAAAAATCAATGTGGTTTCACGGAAAGATATTGATGAGCTTTATCTTCGGCATGTGCTACATTCACTCGGAATTGCAAAAGTGCAGGCCTTTCTTCCCGGAGCAAAAATACTTGACGTAGGTACCGGTGGGGGATTTCCCGGAATTCCCTTGGCCATTCTTTATCCGGAAGTGGAGTTCCATTTGGTTGATAGCATCGGGAAAAAGATAAAAGTTGTAAATGAGGTTGTGGAGGGGCTTCGGCTTGAAAACGTTAGAACAACCAATGCGCGTGTGGAAAGCGTTGCGGGCAAATATGATTTTGTAGTGAGCAGGGCCGTGGCACAGATGGAAACCTTTGTGCATTGGGTGGACGGAAAAATCGCGAAAAAAAACATACATGACAGGAAAAATGGCATTCTGTACTTAAAGGGTGGCGATCTCACCGAAGAATTAAAAATTTATAAAAACGCCACTATCTTTCCTTTGAGCGATTATTTTGAGGAAAATTTTTTTGACACGAAAAGCGTAGTGTATCTGCCTATCAAATTCAAGGGATAGGTTTCTCTTTCTGGAAAGAATCTGTGGAGGGCACGAATTATTAATATTGTTTTAGAATAAATTCCCTTCCGCAGCTTAGAGCCGCAAAGGATTAAAATATAAAAACCCCGAACTGGTCGGGGTTTTCATAATTTATAGAATTGTGTTTTATTTAAGGATCACGAACTTTTTGGTGGCTACCTGGTTATCTTTTGAAATTTTCATAAAATAAGTCCCTGCCTGAAGTTGAGATACATTTATTTGAGCATTCATTGAAATATTGTTCTGTGAATGGATCAATTTTCCAAGGATGTCAAAAATTTGAATGTCAGCGTTTTCTGCATTCGCCACGTTTATTGTGGAAGAAGCTGGGTTGGGGAACAAACTAATGTTTTCCAACTGGTTTTGGGTTACGCCCAAATTGCCGTCACTTGAAAAAGGAATTGTTTCCCCTTTTCCATAGTTTCCATCGCTGTGGTAAATGAGAACCCCGTGATGGTCCCTAACTGTAATTTCGCCACCACCATTACTGGCAATATCATAAATTCGGAATTGGTAACAGTCTGGTGTCAACGTAAAGGTTTCATTGATTACTTGCGGATTTCCATTTGGATAAGGTCCACCGTTGTATATTGTGGCTCCACTGGAATCATAAACGTACCATCTGGTTTGGCTACCGTTTTCATCCACGTGCAATTCCATATTCACTATTCCTGTAGCGCCCACTGCGCTTCCGAAATCAATAGTTTTGGAATTATTTCCATTGTTGTCATCATTTGGAAGTGAAATCTCAAAACTATTGTTTGGCAAGCCGTCAAAAATAATTTCGGGAAGAGTTATGTTTTCGCTTTTTAGCGAGGCAATATTGCCGGTCCAGGTATAAGTACCTGTGGTGCCATTGATGTTATATCCAATATTCAATGAAGTCAATGGATCGGAGCCTAAGTTTTGAAGATTTACTTCAGGAGTAATAGAGGCACCTGGGCCCAAACAGACCACCGGAAATTCTTTAAGACATCTTAAACTGGCGTCATTGTTGCTTGTGACGGTAACAGTTGGTGTAAATCTGTTTCCGCTTACTATTTCTTGGGTTGTTTCGGCAACGAAAGCTACTACCTCCAAATCTCCAATTTCTACGGGAATGCCGTTTATATCACAGGGAATGGAATAATCAAAAGTTCTATCTACAAAAGTACCGGCTGTAGTTTGGGTAATATCTTCGCCCCATTGGCCGGTAACCATATCAATTAGACGATGCATGTGATTGTAATTGTTGCCTTGCCCACCACCCGTTTGTGGGCCTTTGGTGTTGTTCTGCAATAACACTACATTCAACTTGTTGGTGCTCACGGGGCTATTCCCAGTATAATATGCCTCAACGTGGATGTTCATCATATTGCTGGAGGGATCAATCTCTGCGGTAAGCCCCACATTTACATAGGAAGCCATTGCCATGGTTTGGGTTGCGCGAGCAGTCCATTGACCTCTGTCCAAAATAGTTTTGTTGCCGCTAAAAATGTGTCGGTTAACGGTTCCTGAAGGATAACCTGTTAACCCTGTTTGGTTCGCGATTGCAGTACCGAACGGGGTTCTGAAATCTGGTTCGTTACCGCTTGGAACTGCAAAACCGCCCACGTGGATATTTATTAAGGAAACTCTGTCTGGGTTGGCGTCCTGTATCGCTTGTGCAATAGCGTGGCCTTGTGGGCAATAAACGCAATGTATTCCTGTAAACTCTTCAAGAATTACATTTTTGTTTTGTGGAGAAGTTGATACAATTGTTTGCGCATAGCTTACAGTTGCAAACAACACAACAATTAAATAGAGAGGTAATTTTTTAAACATGGTTTCTAATTTAAGGTTATGTGAAATTAAGGTTGAACACAAATGTACTTTTTTAATGCTTAATTTAAGCAGTTCATTCTCAGATTTTAATGCTATTAGTGTTAAATTTTTAACTAATATATGGTATTCTTTACTTTTTAAAAAATTGAAGGCGTTTTTTATTTGCCGCTACCTTGGCAATTGGAATTTTGTGGTTATAAAATAGGCGTGCAATCGCGATTATTAAGGAAAGTAATTTCACTAAATTTTTTAAGAAGTATAAAAAAACCCCGAACGGTTCGGGGCTTCTTTACTTTGGATTGGAATTATTTTAGTAGGAAATCAAGAATCGCTTTACAGTCACGTCGTTATTTCTTGAAATCTTCATAAAATAGGTGCCCGCTTCTAAGGTTGACACATTAATCTGTGCATTTACTGAAAGGTGAGTCTGGGAGAGAATCAATTTTCCAAGTACGTCATAAACTTGAATGTCAGCGTTTTCAGCGTTTTTCAAATTGATTGTATGTTGTGCAGGATTGGGGTAAAGTACCAGATTCTCAAATGCCTGCGGTGCAACTCCCAACACAAAGCCATCCGTTGAAAATTTGACGGTGTCACCACACCCAAAATTTCCGTTAGTTTGGAAGATGATTGTGTTGTTGCTGTCGGTATCTCTAAGAGTTACTGGACCACCGCCATCACCGTAGGTGTCCATAATATTAAAAGTGTAACAGTTGGAAGGCAGCGTAAAAGTTTCATTGATGGTTTGATTGCCTCCGTAGGGCCCACCGCTATAAATTATATTTCCGTCAAAATCGAGTACGTTCCAACGACATTCACTTCCATATTGGTCCGTGTGCAATTCCATGGTTACGGTTGTGGTGGCATCATAGGCCTTGTCGAAAGTACTGGTGGCAGTATTGTTGGAATTATCATCATCGTTCGTGGTGGTTATACTCAGGGTGTTGCTTGCTTGCATAACAAAGCGGAAACCTGGTAACGCTACGGTTTTATAATGCATCGGCATAAGGTTGCCAGTCCAATTATATATTTGGGGAGCGCCGCCATTCACAGCATATTCTATGGATAAGGAAGTTATGGGATTGGAACCATTGTTTTGAACAACAACTTCTGGAGCCAGATAGCCGGCGCAGGGGTTTTCAAAGTCCTCAAGGTATTTTATTTTAGCGTCATTTGCATATGTGAAGCCCGTAAATGATGGAAACGCACGATTGCCGGAATAAATCTCCTGTTGGGATTCTGTCATATAGGCAACAATTTCCAAATCGCTTAACTCCACCGAAATACCGTTATAATCTGTCGGAATGGGATAAGTATAGGTTCGATCCACGAAGCTACCTGCAGTGGTAGTTGTAATTTCCTCGCCCCATTGGCCCGATATCATTTCTACCAACCGATGCATGTGAACATATTGGTCGCACATATTTCCACCAATTTGTGGGCCTTTCGTGTTGTTCTGTAATAGCGCAACGTTAAGCCTATTTGTACTTAATGGGCTGTTTGCGGTATAATAAGCCTCCACGTGTACGGTGAGTACATTTGTAGAAACATTTATGGAAGCTTCAACGCCTACGTTTACTGGAGATGGTTTGGCACGGGTTTCATTGGCTGAAATGGTCCAGAAATTTCGGTACATCGCAGTTTTTCCGGGGGTGTTTTCCCGGCCGGGAAATACATGTCTATTAATAGTTCCCGCAGGATAGCCAGTAAGCCCGGTCTGTGCTAAAATGGCAGATCCATATGGCGTCCGGAAATCAGGTTCGCCCGGCCCCGGATTGGCATATCCGCCCACATGGATGTTAATTAATGATACCCGATCTGGATTGGCATCTTGGATAGATTTGGCTATTGCGTGACCTTGCGGACAATAAACACAATGAATGCCCGTGAATTCTTCAAGTACCACATTTTGGTCTTGCGGGGAAGTTGAAACAATTGTTTGCGCCAAACCGCCGGAAACAAACAGCACAACTGATAGGGGGAAAAGTAATTTTTTCATCATGGCTTTTAAGTTTTTAATGAATGATGTTTAGTTTAAAACAAATTTAATTGAATAAATGATAACAGAAGTAACAATGTTGTATAAATATCAATATCAAGGTGTTAAATGATTAAGTAAATAGAAAAAAACATCTTTTCTGTTTGTCATGATATTGAAAAAATTAAAAGGAGGGCACAAATGTTAAATAACTGAAATAGAAAGGGTAAAGAGGCAAATATTTTTAATTATTATGTTTACTTTTGTTCAACTTGGAAAACTTTATACAATTTACTTAACTTAAAAAATCAAAAAAATGAAACTTAAACTACTCTTTTTATCAATTATGGGTTCGGTATTAGTGGCGAATGCTCAATATACAGTGACGGATATAAACGGTGTGGAACTCAATAATGGCGATGTTTTGGAATTTGGAGAATTTGGATATGGCACTTCGGCAAACTATGAATTTTTTGTTACCAACGACCACCCTACCGAAACCATTTACACCCGAATAGAATTCGTAGAAGCTGTGAATGCCACCGGCGAGCTTTTTGAACTATGTTACGCCGGGCAATGTTATATCGATCTTTCAATAGGATTTACCATTCCGTTTGTGCCCGAGGTGTTTCCAATTGGCGTAGGTGAAACTACCGGGGAAGGGAACCATTTTTTAAATGCTGATCCCGGAGATGGTTCAACTATTTTGGATTACATTTTTGCCTTCCATCAATACGAAGCCGATGGCGTTACTGAAATAGGCACGCCATTAACTTTTACCTATCGGTACAACCCACAGTTAATTGGCGTTCAAGAAAACAGTAAAGTAAACCTTACCATTAAATCTACTTTGGTGCAGAATGAATTGATATTGGATGTAAAAGAACCGGTTACTATGCAGATTTATAATTTACAGGGAAGTGTTGTGAAACAGGCACGTTTTGAGACCGGTTCCCAAACAGTAAATATGTCTGACCTTAGCGCCCAAACTTATATCGTAAGGTTCAACAATGATAAAGGTGCTTCCCAAACAACAAAGATTATTGTTCAATAAGAATTTAATTGCCTAATAAAAAAAGCCCCGGAACATCCCGGGGCTTTTTTTTGAAATAAATTTCGTTTAAAACGTGACCACAAGGTTTGCGGTAACTCCCGTATTTTCAGGTACAAACCTACAAACCCCGCCCACACAAATCAAACCACCGCGTTGGCGGCCATAATTAACTGCAAAACGTGCTGGGCCTTTGGTGTAGCTTCCACCAAAACTGTAATAGTGAATTTCCCCTTCGCCCTCATAGTTCCACGCATCGGCCGCGTACAGTGTAAAGGCGGAGTTGAAATTATATTCCAGCACTCCGGCCATCCAGTTTTTTCTATCTACATTCTTTCTGCTTTTATCTACCCAAAGGTGTTGCAGCTCCATTCGCAAAGCTTTGCCTCCTTCAAATTTACGGGTGCCTTCAATAACAGCTATCTGTGCCCGGATGTCTCCTTGAATGCCCAAAGGCCCTCCCTCGGTCACGCCCTTGTCTATAATTACATCCTGAAAGGTGGCAATGGTACTCCATTTTGATGACCAACGGTTTTTAACCTCAATATTTAAATCGCGAAAATAACGAGGTCCCTTTCCAATGAATTTAGGATCGTAAGTTTGTTCCTCAAAATTAAAGGTGGACTCCAAGCCTGCCCAATATGAAAAATTGCCTGCCAATTTAGTTCCCACTTTTCCCAAGGTCGATTCCCTGTCAAAGGAATAATATACATCCACCTGGGCTCCTACCTCGCCAGCTCTCTGTTCGGTATCGCTGAATAGCAGACGGGGTTGGGCATTGTACACGTAAATATTGGAAAGTAAATAATCGTGTTGCTTGGTAAGGGCGGGAACATAGTTAACAATTTGTTCATTATATAGATTGCCCTCTGCATATCGGTCTGCATAGAAACTGAAATTTTCTAATCTTCGGAAGGTGGAATTTATCCCCAAGCCTTTCTGTGCATATCCCAAATTCACTTGCAATGCGGTGCCGTCAAAATGTTGGGCAGATTCCACTTCGCCTTCATTAACGATAACGTCCGGATCTTTTGTTATGGCCTCGATGCCTCCGTAAAAGTTATTCGCAACAAAATCAAGTCTCCCTCCAAAGGAATTGATATTGGCGGGAATAGAATCATTCGCCCCGTTTGATTGGTAACGGCCCACGTAGCTGGCCCCCAATTTCAAATCTACTATTTCGATGTCCAAAAGTCCGCTGAGGTTGGCATTTGCGTCCAGGCCTTGCATCACTCCTTCGGAAACATCAAATCCATTTCTTATTTGCCCATAAACTCCGGTAAGTCCAAGATTTTCAGTTGGGGTGAATTTCACACGGAGACCTTTCAGGGCGTTATTAATCCCCAATTGGCGGTCTTCCCAAGTTCTTAGAATCAAGCCACTTCCAAATTGTTCATAGAAATAACCTCCCGTTATATCCAGTGATTCGTTTTTAAAGTTTAAATAATAAGTGCCAATGCCGTTTTCTCCATCCCAAGTGGGCGAATATCCCAAGAGGGCAGCGGGAAGGTATGATTCATACTGAACCCCGGCGGTAAACTTGCCAAGGGAGTAGTTTAGCTGTAAATAATTGTTGGCCCTAAACCGATCTTCAGGGGTGTCGAAACCAATTTTTTCATCGGGCATCAGCCATTGTGAGTTTGATTCCAGGCCTCCAAAAAAGTAGCCATTATCTTGCGAAAACGCCAGGGCGCCCATACATAAGCAGGCCCCAAGAATAAGATTTTTCATCAGTTGAATTTGGTTGGTGAGTTTTAGTTTGCTGCAGAGAACTGCTTTATTTTTTCATAAAGCTCCAATTCCGCCCCGGGGCTATATCCCGAATGTCTATGAACAATTTGGTTGTTTTTGACCAAGAGTGTTAAGGGCACAGTGGCTGCACCAAGGGCGCGCTTAAAATCATTGTTCGTGTCCAAAAGAATGGTGTAATCCCAGCCTTTGCCGTTTACCAGAGGCTTAACGCGATTTACGCCACGGCTGTCGTCTATGGAAACAGCATACAGTTTCACATTGGTTTCTGCCTGCCAGTCTGGATAAATTTCGCTAATGGCATCCAGCTCCTTAATGCAAGGCACGCACCATGTGGCCCATAGTGAAATCACAATTACGTTATCATCGGTGGAAAGATCATTGGAGTTGATAGGGGCGCCATCCAAAGTGGTCATATCAACTTTGGGCAAATCATTTTGGGCAAGTACGCTAAAAGTGACAAATGCCAAAAGAAGGGGGAGAATTTTTTTCATTCAGAAAATTTTAAAAAATTAATTAAAGTACTGGCAATATTAAGTTATTTTTAATAAATACTTAAATTTGGATTGCGGAAAGTTATGGATTTAACATTCCAAAGTCGTCACTTTTTTACAAATAAGCTATATTAGCCCACTCTATTTCTTAACACTCCCTTATTATGCGAATCTATTCTAATTTAAAAATCGTAATTCTATTTACAGTCATTGCCCTGGTTGGGTGTAGTAAAAAGGAAGATCCTCTTGGAGCCCCCACCCAAGACTTGGCCATTACACTCTCAAGTGATGCCGGAACCAATGAAACAGAAGTTTTGGTAGTTGATCAATTGGTGAACTTTACCGTTACCGGGAATGACGGCGAAAACTATACTTCCGCCGCGAAACTATATGTCAACGATATTGAAATCCCCGGTTCTGCCTATACATTTTCCACGGAAGGAACTTACAGCGTAAAGGCACATTTTGAAAGCGTTGTCAGCAACGTGCTAAGTTTTGAAGTACTTGCGGAAACCCAGAGAGCCCTAACCATAGACGTTACAAGGGCTATGACCAACCAAACGATCACCTTTGGTCTGCTCGATTCAAATGGAAATAATACCGCTGCAGATGCCATTTTCTTTGTGAATAATTCCCCAATTGCGGGTTTTACGTATGCTTCGGCAATAGAGGCGGAGTATGAGGTTTATGCCCAATATGTTATTAATGGAGAAACTTTCACCACTCCCGCTAAAAACTTTTCTATATATGTTCCAAAAAGAAACGTAGTGATTGAAGATTATACCGGCACCTGGTGCGGTTACTGTTTAAAAGCTTTAGTGGCTATTGACACCGTCAAGGTTTTGGCCAATCACCATGTTTCGGTCGTGGCTATTCACGAAAGTTCATTCGGCCCACCGGACCCCATGGATTTTGCCCAGATTGATGATCTTCAGGCAGAATTTGATGTTCCGGATAGTTTTCCGCAGACCCAGCTAAACAGAACCGTAAAATGGAACGCCACGCCACCCAGTTCCTTAATTTATGATATGGAAGCGGTAACCAGTATTGCAGGCCTGGAAACCGACCTTTCCATTGCAATAAGCTCGCAACTTAGCGCGAACACACTATCGGTAGAAGCCAAGGTGATTTACCGAAATGGTTCAGAACCCGGCGATAAGCTCGTTGTGTATTTATTGGAAAGTGGCATTATTGCAGATCAAGTAAATTATTTTAACTCCAATCCGGCCAGTCCCTATTACGGAATGGGAAATCCAATAGTTGGGTTTGTCCATAACGATGCCCTTCGGAATTCCCTCTCTGGCCTTTTTGGCGATGCCATTCCACAGACAGCGGCATTTCAGGAATACAAGAAAACCTATACGTTTGCCATTCCTTCGGAATATAATGCAAATAACCTTAGTTTCGTAGTGATGGTGGTGAAGGCAGACAACAGCGCCAAAAACACGCAACATGCAGCTCTGGGTGAAACGAAACTTTATAATTGACCAACCAAATAATTCATTAATGGGCCCATTTCAATTTCCTTGGAATGGGCTTTTTTTTTGGCAGCTATAAATTAAATTGAATATTTGTAATTTTGGAGCTACTTATGGGCGAAAAACTTACCAAACAGGAACTCCACAATCTGGCCATGAACATTGTGGGCAAGCATCTTGAGGCATTGGGTTATGAATTCTTAAGTATCAATTCAAAACTGAAAAGAGACCCTCAATTTGTTGCACTCAAAGATAAAACCGTTTGTTTTATTATAGTTCGCGCCATTTCATTTCCGGAGGATGCCCACGCATATGATCCCTTTTTGATGCGGACAATGAAAGAGCACGCCGCTAAATTTGAAGCCAAAACATTTTATGCCGGCGTTGGCTTAGGCCACGGAAGTGACTATGGCAAACCGGTACTTAAAGACGAAGATTACACCATGGTTTTTAAAGGATTACAGGAAATTTTATGAAAAAATTATTTATCGCCTCCGTATTTTTACTCCTCACATTTTGTGGCAAACATGAAACTGCACCCCTTCTGCTGCAGGGAGAGGCCTTTGGCACGGTTTATCACATTCAGCTGTATTCAGAAAAAAACATTGATTTCAAAATGGGAGTTGATTCCGTTATTTCAGCGGTGAATCAATCGGTGAGTACCTATATCCCCGAAAGCGATATTTCACGGATAAATAAAGGCGATTCCACAGTGGTGATTGATTCTATCTTTAAGGAAGTCTTTGAAATTTCCGAAGAAGTGAACAAAAAAACAAACGGATATTTTGATCCCACCATTGGGGTTTTGCGGAATGCTTATGGTTTTGGCGATGTAAAACCATTGAAAAATATAGATAGTACAACTTTGGATTCTTTGATGGAATATGTTGGTTTTCAAAAAGTGAAAATAAATAGTGACGGCACAATTTCCAAAGAAAAACCACAGATATATTTTGATTTTAATGCCGTGGCAAAAGGTTTCGGGGTGGACTGTTTGGGCCGCTATTTGGAATCAAAAGGTGTTGAAAATTATTTAATTGAAGTGGGCGGCGAAATTCTGGCAAAAGGTGAAAACGTGGAAAAAAAACAGGACTGGATTGTTGGCATTGAAACCGTGGACTCCCCGCTGGAGGATCGCACCTATGAAGCAACCGTAAAACTGAAAAACGTAGGGATGGCTTCTTCGGGCAATTACCGAAAATTCAGGATTGACTCCGCAACGGGGAAAAAATACGTGCATACCTTGAACCCGTTGACGGGTTCTGCCGAACAGGGCGATGTTACGAGCGCAACGGTTATTGCGCCCACCTGCGGCGTTGCCGATGCGTATGCCACCTCATTTATGGCGTTGGGTTTGGAAAAATCAAAGGAATTGTTGAAAAATCTTCCCAATATTGAAGCTTACCTAACGTTCAATGATTCATTGCACAACCACCAAGTTTTTATGACCGATGGTTTTAAAAGGCGTTTAGGAAATTAACTTTCTGCAAACCGGGATCAATTCGCCTTTTGGCAATCTGTATTTCTCAACTTCTTCCGAAGAAAGATTTTTTGTATAATCCACGGCTTCCACTTTAAAACCGATGCTTTCCAATTTCGTAAAATAATCTATCCCATAAACCCGAACGTGGTCATATTGCCCAAATATTTTGGCGCGTTCTTTTGGGTCTGTGATTGAATTGTCTTCAAAAGTGCTTTCCAATTTGGCATTATAGGGAACTTGAAGAATGGCCGTTCCTCCCGGCGCCAAAACCCGAAAAATTTCCTGCATCGCTTTTGAATCGTCGGGAATATGTTCCAAAACGTGGTTGCAGATTATAAAATTGAATTCATTGTTTTGGAAAGGTAAATCGCAAATATCTGCCTTCACATCTGCAATTGGCGAATTGAGGTCGGTGGTGGTATAATCCAGATTTTTCATTTTTCTGAATTTTTTATAAAAAGCTTGCTCTGGCGCAAAGTGGAGTACCTTTAGGTTTTCAGAAAAAAAATCCGTTTCATTTTGAAGATAGAGCCAAAAAAGCCGGTGACGTTCCAAAGAAAGGGTTCCGGGAGAAAGCACGTTTTCACGCAAAATTTCATACCCATACGGAAGAAATTTTCGGTATGATTTTCCATCAATCGGGTCTGTGTATTTATTTCCTTTTAGAAAAAAAGCAAGTATGGGCCTGCCAATAATGCTCAATCGAATAAGCAATGGACGCGGAATGGTATTTAGGATTTTTTTGAACAAAAGTGGGATAGGTAAAATTTAGTTCTCTGCGCTCTTTGCGTCTTTGCGGTTTAAAATTAACCACGGGAGGCATAGATTTCACTGGGATTTAATCAATTTTTAAATTCCTTTTCCTCATCACTTACAATCCCCAAAGCCTCATAAACATAAGCAAATGTGGAAAGTAATTCAGGTTTTCCGTTTACCAACGCAATGTTGTGCTCAAAATGCGCGCTTGGCTGCCCGTCCTGTGTTACTATTGTCCAGCCATCGTTCAACTGTTTCACTTTGTGGGTCCCCATATTTATCATAGGTTCCAACGCAACGGTCATTCCTTCAATAAATTTTTTGCCCCGGCCGCGGCGACCGTAATTGGGCATTTCTGGGTCTTCGTGCATTTTTCTTCCCAAGCCGTGGCCCACCAATTCTCGAACAACGCCATAACCATGGGCTTCGCAATATTGCTGAATAGCGAAACCAACATCGCCCACGCGGTTACCCATTTTAAATTCGCGAATTCCGATATAAAGAGATTCTTTAGTAATTTTCAAAAGTTTTTTTAATTCCGAAGAAACTTCACCCACTTCAAAAGTATAGGCGTGGTCGCCATAAAATCCATTTTTAAGCGCGCCACAATCTATGGCCACAATGTCGCCTTCCTGTAAAGGAACATCCGTGGGCAAACCGTGGACTACCGCTTCGTTTACACTTGTTAGTAGCGTTGAGGGGCAATCGTACAATCCCAAAAATCCCGGGATCGCGTCTTGACTGCGGATATAATCTTCGGCCATCTTATTGAGTTTATTGGTGGTAATGCCCGGTTTTACTTCCTTTGCGAGCATTCCCAGCGTGCGTGAAACTACCAGCGCACTTTCGCGCATCAATTCAATTTCTTCTTTTGTTTTTGGAATTATCATATTATTTCAGAAAGGAAAACAATCCTTTTTTTTGTGTTTTATTTTTGGGAGTAGATTCGCCGATGAGCTGCTGGTAAATTTCGCCCCAGCTTTTCAGTCCACCAATATTCCTGTCATCTATGAAAATGTCTGCGTGGATTTTTCGGCTGTGTGAACTATCGAATTCCTCTTCGGGGAAACTGCTGTTCACGGCATAAAAAACGATCCCGTTTTCCTCACAGAAATTAACCGCATCCTGCAACGAGCTGCCTTTTCGGTAAGTCCACAAAATTAACCGATGGCCTTTTTCCTGCAATTTTTTTAGTGTTTCAAATGCAAAAATAATTGGGCGGCCAATTCGCGGATATTCATCCTCAACGATGGTTCCGTCAAAATCTACCGCAATGGTTAAGGTTTCTCTGATCATTTTCAATTTTCGAAACGCAAAATTACGAAGAATTATACCGTTGCTAAAGTTTTATTCGGCGTAAGCGTGCTTGTAGTCCTTTCCGCTTAAAATGGCTAACATATCCTTTTCAAGGCTTTCAATTGGATATTCCACGATCCGGCCCAATTCCTTTTCGTTTTTGTAGAAAATAAAGGTTGGAACATTAGTGATATTTTTTCCATCTTCAAAACCTTGCGGCGTAGTTTTTTCTTCGGAAACAGTAATCAAAGTAAGTTTCGATTCATCAAAATTTACCTCGTCCAAAATTCTATAAAAATGTGGCGTTTCGCGCTGGCTGTCCTCGCACCAAGTGCCCATAAAAACCGTGATGTTTACATCTTTTAAAAGGGGTTTCAATTGTTCCAAAGTTTCAGAATTTACTTTATAATCTGTATAACCCGGATTAAACCAATCTTTAAATGCATCCATTTCCAAACCTTTTCGGTTGGCCTTTCCCAATAGCATTACCGATTCTTCGTAGGGAACGGTGTCGTTTATTTTTTCCTTGTTGTTTTCTGATATCATTTCCTTGGATATTTTTTCGTCAATTTTGTTTTTCTCTTTTGAAGAATTGCAGGCTGATAAGCCTATTATCGAAATAATTAAAAATATGTTTTTCATGATTTAGATTTAGTGAAATTTATCCACGCTCCATTTTGCGGGATTGTTTATTATGTAATTTTTTATTTTTAAGTATGCCCCTTCGCTGCGAATAATATGGTCATGGTAATTGGGATGCCAAAATTTATGGTCCCGGTTGAATTTTTTTATGGGGAATTCCCTTTCGTCAATGAAATCGTCAATTTTGGATGTGGACGCCGATTTAAATCCCGCAATAAATGATGAAATGGATTTTGGTTTCCGTGAAAATGGTAGAGACGCACGGCCGTGCGTCTCCAGCGCATCATCGGTTTTTTGTGGGCCGTACGTCTCTTTGTTTTTATCATCATCCGTTTGAGACGCACGGCCGTGCGTCTGTACGGGATCGAGAATTATTATTGCGTGCAAATGATTTGGCATTAAGATGAATTCATCCAGCAATAATTCCGTGCGCAGGGCAAAAGATTTGTGCCATTCCTCATCCACGATTTTCCCGAAATCGGATAATATCATTTTATGGTTTTCTATTTTTCCCAAATAATGTATTTGATTTTGGCAGCATATTGTAATAAAATAATATCCTTCCGATGCATAATTCCAATTTGGTTTTCGGTGTGATTCTATTCTATATTTATTTTGAAATTTGGTCATTCCCTACGAATAATTTCGCAACTTCCCTCATTTAGGTAAAATTTTAGATTAAAGAATTCCTCGTCATAATTTCCGGCTTTTCAAGTCCCATTAAATGAAGGATTGTCGGCGCAATATCAGCCAAGATACCATTTTTCACTGTTTTTATTTCATCATCAACAATAATAATGGGCACGGGATTGGTGGTGTGCGCAGTATTCGGCGATCCGTCCGGATTTCGCATGGTTTCGCTGTTACCGTGGTCAGCAATAATGATTGTTGTGTAATGGCTTTCCAGCGCTTTTTCAACAATTGCCTTTGCACATTTGTCAACCGTTTCACAGGCTTTTACCGCGGCTTCAAAAACGCCCGTGTGTCCAACCATATCTGGGTTTGCGAAATTTAAACAAATGAATTCCGCCGTTTCGTTTTCAATTTCTGGAAGTATCATATCGCGCAGGTCATAAGCGCTCATTTCGGGTTTTAAATCGTAGGTCGCAACTGTGGGTGAAGGGCAAAGAATCCGTTTTTCGCCCTCAAAAGCGAGTTCCCTTCCGCCGGAAAAGAAAAACGTTACGTGCGGATATTTCTCGGTTTCGGCGATTCTTATTTGCTTTTTTCCATTCAGTTCCAAAACTTCGCCCAACGTACTGTGCAGGTTTTCCTTGTTGTAAACCACGTGGATATTTCCGAAGGAATCGTCATAATTTGTGAGCGTTACAAAATAAAGCGGAAGCGTTTCCATCCCAAAAACCTCGTAATCTTTTTGTGTTAAAACTTCGGTAAGCTGCCGCCCACGGTCGGTCCTGAAATTGAAGAAAATTACAACGTCGTCCTTTTCAATAGTTGCAACCGGTTTTCCTTCGGAAGTTGTCATTACTATCGGTTCGATAAATTCATCCGAAATTCCTTCGGCATAACTTTTTTCGATACTTTTTAAAGCATTTTGTGAAGGTTTTCCAATTCCGAAGCGCAACAAATCATAGGTTTTTTTCACGCGTTCCCACCGTTTGTCGCGGTCCATCGCAAAATAACGGCCGATTATTGAAGCCAATTTCCCGCCTGTTTTTGCCAAATGGTTTTCCAATTCGGCAATAAAACCAATTCCGGAATGTGGGTCCACATCGCGGCCATCGGTAAACGCGTGGACAAACACATTTTCCAAACCATCGTTGTGCGCGGCGGTGAGCAATCCTTTTAAATGATCAATATGCGAATGCACGCCTCCGTTGGAAACAAGCCCCAAAAAATGCACTTTTTTATTGTTCCATTTTGCGTATTCAAAGGCTTTTTTCAGCTCAGGTTCGTTGTTTAGCGTTCCGTTTTGTACGGCCAAGTTTATTTTGGCGAGGTCTTGATAGATAATTCTGCCCGCGCCAAGGTTCATGTGGCCCACTTCGCTATTTCCCATTTGACCCTCGGGCAGCCCCACGTTCATGCCGTGCGTGAGCAATTGGGCATGCGGATACTTTTTGTAAAGCGAATCCATAAATGGCGTTTCGGCCTGTGCAATGGCGGAAACCGCGGGATCTTGCGTTATTCCCCAGCCGTCGAGAATCATTAAAAGGACTTTTTTGTTCATGGGAAAGTTTCGGGTTTCAGGTTCCAGGTTTCAAGTTTTAGGATTGAGCATTTTTTATTTCGATTTCTCCCGATAACTATCGGGATCGATTTCGATTTCATTTTCGATTTCGATTTCGATTTCACTTTAATAAATGATTAATATCCAAAATATTCTCTTTCACATATTTGGATACAAAGGCTTCGGAAAAATGCTCGTTTCCTAAAATTTCTTCTTCGGAAAGCATCTGTTTTACGTCTATTTTTTCTTTGTATTCTTTCAGCATTGGGATTGAAATTGGCGCATAACTGAAATGCCACGGCTCATATTTAAAACCTTTTCGGTTGCCGTTATCGGTGTAAACTTCAAAAAAACCGAATTTTTCCGAATTATCATTCAACCACATTTTCAATTTACAAAACGGCCCCGTTCCGTGGAAATGTTCGGGCATCAATACATTTGCGGGTCGTGGGGCGTTCGCGTCAATTATATCAATATCCGTTCCCCAATGATGACGCGAAGTTCCGGGAATGGTGGAATATTCAATAATTTTTTCGATTGCCTTTTCAGGCGAAAGTCCTTCGGACGCAAATTGTTTATATTTCCTTTCAAATATCTCCTTTTGCCGTTGAAAACTTCGGTAAGCGGAAACAACTTCAATATTTATATTTTCCTTCGCAGCCGCAGCCTTCATCTTATGGAACGCTTCCTTTGTGGTTTTGTGCATTTTTGAAGTGTAGCTATCGCCTACAATATCTGCATTTCCCTTTCCTATCAGTTGATTTCGGGTGAATTGTTCCGAAAAATTATTGAAAGAAAACTGTGGAAAAATTGCCAAACTTATTCCTGCTATACTTGAAATTTTGATGAATTCGTTGCGCTTCATTTTCCTGTTTCGTGAAGTTTTAAAAGTACCATTAATAATTCAGAATTCAGAATTCGGAATTCAGAATTGTTCCAGTTTCAACTTCATTCGCTTCTTTTCCTTTTTCAAAAACACGGGCTTTTAATTTGCCTTTCAAAATAATTTCATCGCCATGTACGCGAAGCCAACTTCCCTCGCGAAGTCCAACCACGGGAATCGTATTTTGGGTGTGGAATTCCGCGATGCGGGTTTCGCGGGTTTCGCCCATGTGTTTGCTGTTCGGTTCCGGATCCAAATAATGCGGGTTGAGGTTGAAGGGAATCACGCCCAAAGTTTTAAAGGAAGGCGGATAAACAATGGGCATATCGTTGGTGGTTTGCATGGAAACCCCGCAAATATTGCTGCCGGCGCTGGTACCCATATAGGGCAGACCGTTGAAAATAGCTTCGCGAAGGGGTTGCATGAGTTGTAAACGATAAAGTTCATTGACCAAAACAAAGGTGTTGCCGCCGCCTGTAAATGCTCCTTTTGCATTTTTTAAAGCTTCCGCAGGGTTTTTGAAAGTGTGCAAACCAACCAATCTTTTACCGATTTTCTGAAATGCCTTTGCCGCTTTTTCCGTGTATTCGTCATGGCTGATTCCGCCGGGACGGGCGTAGGGAATGAAGATTATTTCTTCGGAATCTTTGAAAAGCTCGGCCATTTCTTCCGAAAGATAATCGAGATATTCGCCGCCGTAAACGGTGCTGGTGCTTGCTATAATTAATTTCCGCGTAGGCGGGAATCCATTTGTGCTTTTAGTGCTCATAGGTTTTTGAATTCCAAATTGTAAATGTAACATGGCTTACGGCAAAGGTAGCAGTGTTTCTTTAAAAATGATTTTTAGGATTTAATTGACAAAAGTGTTAGTGAAATGGAGAGTTTTACGTGTAAAATATCCGTTTTTAAAAGTGAAAGAACCATTATTTTGGTTCCAAAAATGTAGGGCAACCCTTTTATTCTTGTATATTTAGAATTCCAAGTTTCAGCTACCTTCAATTTTTGGATTATGAAAGAAATCGGAGCACATGTGGTTACCTTAAATTACAACCGGGTTGTTACCACAATAAAATCTTTATATGAGCCCTATAGTGGTAGATATTATTTAACAGGGCCTGAGCCAGATCCAAGCACTGCACCACGTTTTCAGCCGGGTTTTGAATATACCTTTTATGAATGCTCTTGTGATTGCCCCCAACCGGCACCCTATGAAAATGACTCCTTTAACGTTAATTTTGCAAATAT
>JBEBRF010000009.1:0-39930 GCA_040394975.1 Aequorivita soesokkakensis | reverse complement strand
ACACAGTTTATAGTCCCGCCGATGGTATCTCCATCTTTGCGAATTCTCTTTATATATGCTTCCATTTTTGTGGCTATTTCGGCATCGGGACAACGAACGGGATTTTTTTCGATTTCTGAAAAATCAACTTCGGAATAATGCTTTTTAAGTTCCATTTCGCCTACGGAAGAAACATACGCGGTAATTTTTATATTCTGAAGCAATTGTTTCGCAATCGCCCCGGCCACAACCCTGCAAGCTGTTTCGCGCGCCGAGGAACGTCCGCCCCCGCGGTAGTCACGGATTCCGTATTTTTTATCGTACGTAAAATCGGCGTGCGAAGGGCGATAGATGTTTTCAATATGGTTGTAATCCTTGCTTTTTTGATTGGTATTTTCAATTATGAAACCAATGGGCGTTCCCGTGGTTTTTCCTTCAAAGATTCCTGAAAGAAATTTCACTTCATCTTCTTCTTTTCGTTGGGTGACAATTGTGGATTGGCCCGGTTTGCGGCGTTGCATTTCGGCCCGTATTGCATTAAAATCCACCGGAAGCCCCGCTGGGCAACCGTCAATTATTCCGCCGATAGCGGAACCGTGCGATTCGCCAAAAGTGGTCAGCGTAAAAATATTTCCGAAGGAATTGCCCGCCATAAAATGGTTTTCAACAAATGTAAACTTTCGAAATCAATAATTCAAGGTTCAAAATTCAAAATTAAGGTCAAATTACAAAAGCGCATTTTTAAGAATAGTCACGGGGTGCAGCGCTTTGCGTCCTGTTCCATCAAAAATTTGATGCCTACAACTTGTTCCATTTGCTGAAATAACTGTTGTTTCAGCAACTTTTCTGATTGCCGGGAAAAGTTTGAGTTCCCCTATTTTCATACTCACATCGTAATGCTCTTTTTCATAGCCAAAACTTCCGGCCATGCCGCAACAGCCCGAAGGAATTATAGTTGGTCTGTAATTTTCGGGAAGGTTCAGAATATCAAAAGTTACTTTTTGGTTGGCCAAGGATTTTTGGTGGCAATGGGCATGTATTTTTATTTGTTTTTCCTCGGAAGTGAACTGTGCCGCAGAAATGTTTCCCTTTTGAATTTCGGCAGCCAAAAATTCCTCGATCAAAAATGTGTTTTGTGAAATGGCTTTTGCGGAAAGTTTATCGTCCGCCAAACGCAAATATTCATCCCGGAATGAAAGGATGGCAGAGGGTTCAATCCCAACAAGCGGAACTTTTTCGGAAACTTTATCCTTCAAAAATGCAATGTTTTTATCTGCCTCCCTTTTTGCCTCCTCCAAAAAGCCTTTGGAAATCAAGGCACGCCCGCTATCCAAAGTATCAATTACGGTTACGTTATACCCCAATTTTGTTAAAAGTAAAAACGAATCCATCGCAATTTCAGCATCCAGATAATTGCTGAATTCATCAACAAATAACAGTAGCTGTTTATGATTGTTACCTTCCGAAGAATAATTTCTAACAACTTGATTTTTATTGTTTTGAATGGCTTTATCAAAACTTTTAGATGAAATTTTTGGTAACGAACGTTTGGGGTGGATTCCAGACAAATTCTTTATGATTTTCGAAGTAAATCCATTCGAAAAAAACCAATTGAAAAGCTCTGGAAACTGTGAAGCCTTTTTGTTGAGTTCGGTACTTTTTCCAAATAATTTATTCGAAAATGAAACCCCATTCGCTTTATTGAATTGGTATAAAAATTCAGCTTTTGCAGTACTTATATCGACATTGCTGGGGCATTCGCTGGCGCAGGCCTTGCAACTTATGCACAAATCAAAAACTTCCTTCAATTCTTTTGAATCAAATTTATTTACGGCGTCGTTATTCGTCAAAACTTCCCGCAAGGCGTTGGCACGGGCACGGGTCGTGTCCTTTTCGTTTTTTGTTGCGTGGTAGCTGGGGCACATTGCTCCCGCCGCGTTTTCGGTCTTTCGGCAATCGCCGCTGCCGTTGCATTTTTCAGCCAATCGAAGAATCCCTTCCGAATCACTGAAATCAAGCAAAGTTTCAATAACCGGTTCCGCCCTATTTACTTCATAGCGAAGCGCTTCGTCCATTTTGAAAGCATCCACAATTTTCCCGGGATTGAAGATATTTTGGGGATCGAAAGCGAATTTTATTCGTTTTAAAAGCCCGTAATTTTTTTCGCCAATCATTAAAGGAATAAACTCCGCGCGTACAATGCCATCGCCGTGCTCGCCGGAAAATGAACCTTTGTATTTTTTACAAAGAATCGCGACTGCTGTGGTAATTTTCCTGAAATATTCCACGCCTTCATTTTCCTTTAAATTCAGGATTGGCCGCAAATGCAGCTCCCCTGCTCCTGCGTGGGCGTAATAAACCGCTTCTTGGTCAAAACTTTTCATCAATGCGGAAAACTCTTTTATGTATGCCGGTAAATCCTCCAAAGCAACAGCGGTGTCTTCAATACATGCAACCGCTTTTTTATCGCCCACCATATTTCCCAATAATCCCAAACCGGCTTTTCGGAGTTCGAGCGCCATTTCAATTTCCTCTCCTCTCAAAACCGGATTGTGATAACTGTAATTCGAAATTTTTAAAGAATTGAGCAAATCTTCGGTCTGTTTTTCCAAATCTTCTTCGGAATTACTTTTCAGCTCCAACAAAAGGATCGCTTTCGGATTTCCTTTCACAAAAAATCGGTACGGCTCGTAGGTTTTGTTCTTTTTGGTGCAATCCAAAATCACGTTGTCCATCATTTCGCAGGTGTGCAGATTGTGCTTCATCGCAACAACCACGTCGTTTAAACAGGCTTCTAAAGTTTCATAATGAGTGGCTACCATCGCCGTAAATTTTGGCGGCAACGGATCCAATTGGAGTGTGATTTCTGTAGTAAATGCAAGCGTTCCCTCGCTTCCGCATAAAATTTTGCACATGTTGAACTCTTCCTTAAAATCACCAAAAACCGAAGTATTCAGCAATGCATCCACGGCGTAACCTGTGTTTCTTCGGTGAATGTCAGGTTTTGGGAATTCCCGTACTATTTCGTTGCGTGTTTGTGGGGAAATCAATTCAGAATAAAGTGTTCTGTAGATAGCCCCTTCCGTGGATTCCATTATGGTTTTGTACAGAAACGCATCTTTTGAAAGGGGTTCAAAAACGGCTTCGCTTCCGTCAGAAAGGATGGTTTTTAACCGCAAAACCTTGTCGCGCGTAACCCCGTATTGAATGGAAGTTGTGCCGCTGCTGTTGTTGCCCACCATTCCGCCAATCATGCAGCGATTGCTGGTGGAAGTATTGGGTCCAAAAAATAGCCCAAAAGGTTTTAAAAAATTGTTGAGTTCATCGCGGATAACGCCGGGCTGCACGGTTACGGTCATCTTTTCGGGATCGATGGAAATTATTTTGGTGAAATGTTTTGAAACATCCACCACAATTCCGTCGCCCACACATTGTCCGGCAAGGCTGGTGCCGGCGGTTCGTGGAATGAGCGAAAGTCCATTGGCTTGGGCAAAGGACACCAATTGTTTAATGCCCCGTTCATTATGCGGAACGGCAACGGCTATGGGGAGTTTTCTGTACACGGAAGCGTCCGTTGCATAAAGAAGGGAATGCAACCGATCGGTAAAAAATTCGCCGTTGAAAATTTTTTGAAAATCTTGGAATTGCCGTTTCATAATCTGTTGTGTAAATGTAGAGATTTCCTTAACAAAACTTTGTAAAAATTCCCGAGAGGATTGGCGAGGCCTTAACGATTACTACTTCGGAATAGGAGTAATTTTACTGCATGTTAACTAAAGGAAAAATTATGAAAAAATCAATTTTTTTATTTTTCGCTCTACTTGTTTTGGGTTTTCAGGCCAATTCCCAAAAAATAGCGGAAAATGCCATTGGATTGCGGCTTAGCGAAAGCAATGGTTTCGGGCCCGAAGTGAATTATCAACGAGCCTTGGGCGAATCAAACCGATTGGAGTTAGGCCTTGGGTGGCACAGTGAACGGTATTGGGACGATGTAAAGTTCACCGGAATTTACCAATGGGTATGGAATATTGATGGCGGGTTCAACTGGTATGCCGGGCCGGGGCTCGGGGCCGGAATTGAAAGCTATGATCGCTACACAGACTATTATAGGCGCAAGGATTCAGAAGCATTTGCATTTTTCACCGGCGATGTGGGGATAGAATATAATTTTGATTTCCCGCTTCTTGTTTCCTTCGATTTTAGGCCGCAGGTTAATTTAAATTACCGAGACGATGTTAGTTTTGATGTGGGCATAAGCGCCCGATATCAATTTTAGGAAAATCTGATTTCAAATTAAAAAAATGCCCTATTTGTTGATGGGGCATTTCTATTTTATGTTCCGAAGAAAACAAATTCTGGTTGGAACTATAACTATTTCGGCTGAAATCTCTCGGCAATGGCTTCCTCATATAATCTTTCATACATGGGAACAATTTTTTTGGTATCATAAACCATCGCTGCTTCAATGGCTTTTTTCTTAAAAGAAGCAAGTGTTTCGTCTGAGGCCAATATTTTCAATGCGTTTTCGGCCATTTCATCAACATCGCCCACTTGGCTCAGGAAACCACTAACACCCTGAATATTTACCTCTGGCAATCCGCCCGTATTGCTGGAAATTACGGGAACTGCACAGGCCATTGCTTCAAGGGCAGCAAGGCCGAAGCTTTCCTTTTCGGAAGGAAGGATAAACAAATCGGTGAAGCACAAAATTTTATCCACTTCGTTGCTATTGCCCACAAACAGTACCTTTTCTTCAATGCCTTTTTCTAAACAAAGATTTTCGGAGGCTTCACGTTCGGGACCTTCGCCAACAATTATGAGTTTTGACGGCACCTTTTTTTGGATTCGGTCAAAAACCTCAATCACGTCCATCACCCGCTTTACTTTCCGAAGATTGCTCACGTGTGTGATGATGCGCTCATCGCTTTTGGCCATCAACTCCCGCTGGCAGTCGGTGAAGGAATTGATTTTTTTGGGAATATCAATAAAATTGGGAACCACATGAATTTCCTTTTTAATATTGAATAGACCAAGTGTATCTTCTTTCAGACTCTGTGAAACTGAGGTCACAACATCGCTATTGTTTATGCTGAAGGTAACGGCTGTTTTATAAAATGGATGGCTGCCCACAAGCGTTATATCTGTACCGTGCAGGGTTGTGACCATTGGAATGTGGATGTTTTCAGCTTCCAGCATTTTTTTTGCCATATAACCGGCATAGGCGTGCGGAATGGCATAATGCACGTGCAGCACTTCAATTTTGTGCAGTTTTACCATATCAACCAATTTGCTGGAAAGCGCAAGCTCATAGGGCTGGTAATGGAAAAGCGGATAATCTGGAACAGTAACCTCGTGGAAATGGATATTTTTGGAAAGTAATTCCAATCTTACTGGCTGTTTGTAAGTGATGAAATGGATTTCATGGCCTTTTTCGGCAAGGGCCAAACCCAATTCGGTGGCCACTACGCCACTTCCGCCGAAGGTTGGGTAACAAACTATTGCTATTTTCATATTTTTATGTGCGCCAAGAATTAAGTTCGCTATCCCGCCGCCTGTGGTCTGCGTTCAATCATTGTTCTCTGTTCTCTGTTCTCTGTTCTTTGTTCTTTATTCTCTGTTCTTATCTCTCTGTTCTTAGCTATCTGTTCTTTTTAATAATCTATCGCTTCATAAATGGCTTCTTGGATTTTGCTGCGCAAATCACTTCGAATCAATTTTCTATTTTCCGCGTCGGGAAAGGTCCTGTTTGATAAAAATACATAAACTATTTCCTGATCTGGGTCTGCCCAGGCAAATGTTCCTGTAAAACCACTGTGTCCAAAACTGTCCATGGACACGCAGCCGCAGGTTGGCCCGGAGGCTCCTAATTGTGGTTTGTCAAAACCCACTCCACGCCTCACGTTTTTGTTGCAATAATAGCAGGTATTAAAATCGTCAAAAACATCTGGGTTGAAATAGCGCTGGCCTCCATAAAATCCTTTCCACAGATACATTTGCATTATTTTGGCCACATCGTTTGCATTGCTGAACAAACCCGCATGACCGCTTGCGCCACCCAGCATTGCCGCTCCTTGGTCGTGCACATAGCCTTGAACTTTCTGCATTCTGAAAATATTGTCCTGCTCTGTGGGCGGAATATATTTCCTTGAAAATTTTTCAAGTGGATGGTAAAGCGTGAAATTGGCCCCCATGGATTCATAAATATGATCCTGCACGAGCTGTTCCAAAGGTTTGCCGAGGGTGCTTTCCAAATATTGCTTCAGTATATAATAGGGCAAATCGCTGTATTTGTATTCCCGTTTTTGGTTCAATTCACTTTCGCGAATTTCACCATAGATGGTATCGATGTAATCCCTTCGCATATACAGGTTTTCCGCAACCTGCACATTGAAATCCTTTCCCGGGATATTGGAATAGTACTTTGGCGAAACCCCCGCTTTATCGGGGTTCAGGGTGTTTTTATAAAAAGGTATCCACGCCTTAAAACGCGCGTAGTGCGAAAGCATTTGTTTTAAGGTTATATCTTCTTTGTTTGAATTTTTGTACTCCGGAAGCATTTCGGAAAGTTTGGTGCTTAAGTCCAATTCTTTTTTCGATATCAATTCCATTACCAGAGGAAGGCTGGCCAAAATTTTGGTCAATGAGGCGAGATCATAAATTGTGGAGTCGCTTACTTCAATTTTTTTGTCATATTCAAGGTGGCCGAAGTTTTTTTGATACACGATCTTTCCCTTTCGGGCCACTACAATCTGTGCTCCGGGGTACATTCCATCCTTTATGCCCATATTGGCCAGGGAGTCTATTTTCCGAAGTTTATAACTGTTAAGGCCCACGCTTTCTGGGGTTCCGTACTGTAATCTGCGCAAGGATTTGGTTTTTAAAAACGTGTTCAGCGGAAAATCCTCACCCAAGGACACTGGCAATTTCCCCTTCGCTTCCCGCGCCCCGAATATCAACTGGGCAGAAAGTTCCTGCGAAACCTTACTGTTTTGGTAGGACATTATTATCCCTTCAAAATTGGCTGTGGATTTTAGATCGAGCAGTGCATAAGGCCTTGCGAAAACATCCAAAATCACGGTATTTGTCCGCGCAATTTCATAAAGCCACACCAATTCATTTTCTGAAAACTGGAATTGTTTCCACGGGGTTTCATTGCTTTTATGGAAACCGATAATTACGTAATTGTAATCCTTAAGTTTTTGGATATAATCATCCAGCCCATTGGCCGTGACCCAATCTACGGCGGCATATTTCTTCAATTCGTTTAAAAAATACGCACCCGAAGCATCGCCAAAATTGATATACGCAATTTTTTTCTTTTGAAGATCCTTTATAGGCAGGATTGCACGATCATTCTTCAGCATGGTAAGCGCATTGTCCATGGCCTCCTCATACAGGGCATCATCATACACGGTGTTGAGATCATCCACCAAATAGGCAGTGTTTACTGGTTTATAATTGTTTAGCCCTGCTTTGTATTTGGCATATAAAATTTTCTTGACGGAATAGGCCAAACGTTTTTCCGTCACCACATTTTCCGTATATGATTTGACCAAAAACCCCATTGCCTTCGGCACATCTTCTGGAATTAGGAGCACGTCGTTTCCGGCCAAAAAGGCCGCCAATTCAATTTCGCCTGGTTTTTTATAATTTGAGGCACCTTTCATATTGAGGGCATCCGTAAAAATTAGTCCATGGAAGCCCATTTCTTTTTTTAAAAGATCGGTGACCACTTTTGAGGAAAGGGACGACGGATAGTTCATTTGCGGTTCCAGGGCGGGCACGTTTAAATGGGCTACCATCACGCTGCTCAACCCTTGGTCTATCAACTTTTTATATGGGTACAATTCCAGAGTATCCAGCCGTTGCCGGGAAAAATCCAAAGTGGGCAATGTTTTATGGCTATCGGCATCTGTGTCACCATGGCCCGGAAAGTGTTTTGCGCTGCCCATAACACCGGCGCTCTGCATCCCTTTCAAAAATGCCAGCGCCTTTTGGGTAACGTTTTCGCGGTCTTCGCCAAAGGAGCGGTTGCCTATAATTGGGTTTTTTGGATTTGTGTTTATGTCCACCACGGGCGCAAAGTTTATGTGGACCCCTAAGCGTTTGGAATGTTCACCGATTCGCTTGCCTACTTTTTCTACAATTTTATTGTCGGTAATTGCGCCCAAAGTCATATTCCACGGAAATGCATACGTTGAATCGAGGCGCATGGCCAGCCCCCATTCCGCATCCATTCCTATCATTAAAGGAATTTTTGCGAGCGATTGGAATTCGTTGTTCAACTTTGCTTGGCGAACGGGCCCGCCCTTGCTGAAAATAACCCCGCCTAAATGGTAGTTGGTGATTAAATCTTTAATTTTATCTGTTTTGGCCTTTGGATCGCTGCTGAAAATATCGACCATGAAAAGCTGGCCTATTTTTTCTTCCAAAGTCATGGTGTCGTACAGACTATCAACCCATTTTCTTTGGTTTTGGAAATCCTTTTTAAGAATCAATGGATTGTTTTCCTGTGAAATTGCAGGGAAGGCAACGAATATGAGCAAAAAGGCGAACAGAAATTTCTTCATAAATAATAGGGAAACGAAATCATTACAGAAAACGGTTGTGCCAGCTTTCAACGGCCGGAACTTCCCAGTTTTCAAGATATTCTGCTTTTGTATTGACAAGATTATTAAAAACAATGGTGTTTTTTGAAATCGATTTCTCCTTCGCCATTTTCCTGAAATCGGTCAGTGCTTTATAGGCGATATATTCCCCCGAATAGAAAGTAACGTTCATTTTGTCCAGCAGATCCACATCAAATTTTTCTTGGAGCGATTGAATAAAATGTACCGAAGCATCGATGCTGCAACCCGAAGCGGAAGCATTGGCCTGATTGAGGCCGATAACGATGAAACGGTTGTATTTTATTTCAAGGCCCGCTTGCAGTTCAGCGCCGTGGGCGGTCCATTTTGAAAGAAAATCATTTGAAAGTTCTGTGATTTCGGCAACTTCATAGTCGCTCAGTTTTCTGTTTGCCTGATAAATCCAAACTCGAGATTCATTGGGCAGGTTTTTAAAATCTGTCAGCATTTTTTATAAGTCTTCTGCATTTGCAATCATTTCCGCCACGTCCATTACCTGCACGTTTTCTTCGGCATTTTTGGCCTTTACGCCGTCATTCATCATAACCATACAAAAGGGGCAGCCGGTTGCTATTATTTGGGCCGCAGTTTCTATGGCTTGTTCGGTCCGTAACACATTTACGTCCTTGTTTCCGGGCTCGGGCTCTTTAAACATTTGAGCGCCGCCGGCGCCACAACACATTCCGTGTTTTTTGTTTCGTCTCATTTCCACCAGTTCCACTTCCAATTTTTCCAATAAATTCCTGGGAGCTTCATATTCACCATTTGCCCTTCCCAGGTAGCATGGATCGTGAAAGGTGATCTTTTTTCCTTTGAATTTGCCGCCTTCTACTTTTAGTCGGCCTTCATCCAAGAGTGCTTTTAAAAATTGGGTGTGGTGCACTATTTCATATTTTCCGCCCAGTTCCGGATATTCGTTCCCAATGGTATTAAAGCAATGTGGGCAGGCAGTCACAATTTTTTTTATCCCGTAACCATTTAGCACTTCAATATTTGCCATTGCCTGCATTTGGAACAAAAATTCGTTACCGGCTCTTTTGGCGGGATCGCCCGTGCAGCTTTCTTCGGTGCCCAAAACGGCGAAATCTATTTTCGCTTTGTGCAGTAATTTCACAAAGGCCTTTGTAATTTTCTTTGCGCGGTCGTCAAAACTCCCTGCACAGCCCACCCAAAACAGTACTTCGGGCTGCTTGCCTTGGGCCATATATTCGGCCATTGTTGGGACTTTTAGTGGTTCATTCATTTTTTTGGAATTTCACGTTCCAACCTTTTGCTTATTCCTAAGGTTGAAAATTATATTTTTAGTTCGTTGTGCTTCAATTTTCATCTTTCCAATTCAAGCGGTCCATTTGGTTGTATGGCCACGGGGCGCCGTTGTTTTCAATATTTGTCATGGCAACATTCAGTTCGGTGGGGGCTGCGGACTGTTCCATAACCAGGTATTGGCGAAGTTCCATTATTATGCCCAATGGGTCTATACTAACCGGACAGACCTGAACGCAGGCATTGCAGGTGGTGCAGGCCCATAATTCTTCCCGAGTTATATAATCATCGAGCAGCTGTTTTCCGTCAGGTTTGAATTCGCCATTTTTCCGGATGTTTCTGCCCACTTCTTCCAATCTATCGCGCGTATCCATCATTATTTTGCGGGGCGAAAGTTTTTTGCCGGTATTATTGGCCGGACATTCATCGGTACACCGGCCACATTCGGTGCAGGTATATGCGTTTAATAGCTGGATTCGGTTTAAATCCATAACATCACTTGCGCCAAATTTAGAGGGCGCTTCTACCGCACCTTCAGCGGGGGCTGCAAACGGATCTACCGTGGGGTCCATCATCATTTTCACTTCATTTGTAACCGACTGCAGATTCTTGAATTTTCCTTTCGGCACCACTTTTCCGAAGTACACATTTGGAAAGGCCAAAATAATATGTAAATGTTTTGAGAAATATAAATAATTCAGAAATAGAAGGATCCCTACTATGTGAAGCCACCATGCGCCACGCTCAATGATGATAAGCGTGCCTTCGGAAAGATCGCTCATAACCGGAACCAGAAATTGGCTTACAGGAAAGTAGCCTGCTTTGGCATAATGTGTTGTGCCTAAGGCTTGCAGGGATTGGTCTGCGGCATTCATGAGTAGGAACAGCAGCATCAGCAGCATTTCAAAATAGAGAATATAGTTGGCGTCATTCTTTGGCCAGCCTTTCATTTCATTTGCCCAAAAGCGTTTTATTTTTTGCACATTTCTGCGGGTCCAAAATAATATGACGCCCACCAAGACCATAAGTGCCAAAATTTCAAAGGAAGCAATCAAGAAATTGTACAAGGCCGCGGGAAGAATGGTTGAAAGAAACCGATGTGTACCGAATATACCGTCGATAATAATTTCCAAAACTTCAATATTGATGATGATGAAGCCTATATATACTATGAGGTGCAATAACCCGGGAATTGGCCGCACCACCATTTTTGATTGGCCAAAAGCAATGCGAACCACATTGGCCCAGCGTTGTCCGGTGCTGTCTGAAGCATCTACCTTTAGCCCCAGTTTGATGTTTTGTATGATCTTGCGGATATTAAGGGTAAAAAAGCCAACTCCCGCCACGAGGACAATGGTGAACAGTATATTCGGAATGTATTGCATGGTTTATTGGTCTGGGTTGTCCGGTGTTTCGTAAGTTTTCTGTTTTCTTCCAAAGACCGAAATGTGAACGTATCTTTTTGGGTTAAGTTTTATGTCTTGCAGAAGTTGTTCAAGCTGTCTTGACGCCCCTTCCAAATTTTCATAAAGCTTGTCGTCCTTCAATAGTTTACCAATTGATCCTTCCCCATTGTTTACGCCGCTTACAATTTTATCCATTTGATCTACCACGTTTTGAAGGTCGGTGACCAATTTGCCCGTTTCCAGCTGTGCAAGAGAATCTGTAAGGCGCGAAAGATTATTTGCGGTTTTGTCAAGATTGGTAAAGGTGTTGTCCAGTTTTCCGGAATTATTCGCAAGAACCGAATTCAGGTTTTCCGATACCCCGGAAAAGCTATTCAGGGTTTTATTGAGATTTTCAATGGCTTCTTTTAAATTGGTGCGCGTTTGATCATCAAAAATATCATTTACGTTCAGCAAGAGTGTGTCCACTGTGGCCAAGGTGTTATTCACTTTTTTCTCAAGTGGGCCCAGGGCTTTGGTAACGGCGGTAAGCATCCCGTCCTCAACATCGCCACGCAGGGTATCTCCGCTTTTTGCTATGTTATTTATGTCATATTCTGGAAAAATCCCTAAGTTTTTTCCTCCTAAAAGTCCGGAACTGTATATTCTAACGATGCTGTTTTTTGAGAAGTCAAAATCTTTTTCAACCGTAAATTTCACAATCAGCCCCCCGCGTGAATTTGCGAACGAAATATTCTGCACCTTCCCCACAGTAAGGCCATTGATGGTAACGGGGGCGGCTTGGGCCAGGCCTTCCACATTGTCATACTTTACGTAAAATTCGCGGTTTTTGTCGAGCAGGTTTGTTCCCTTTAAAAAGCTGTAGCCAAAAATTAACAATAATATGGCGCCAATGGCGAGAATTCCGGTTTTTACTTCTTTGGATAGTTTCAAGTGTGCAATTTTAAGTGGAAACAAATTTAAGCGATAAATATAAAGAAAGCCCGCTAATTTGCTTTCGATTTTAACACTTCCTGCACGTTAACCTTCTTTCCATCTTTAAACGAAACAATGTATGCGGCGGGGAATCCTTTTTGCTGGACAAAGGTTTTCATTACCTGAATTTTGTTAAAATCAGACGTCTCGCCGTAATAATATTTGTAAAGTTTATCCTCTTTCTCGCGGGCAACGTTTTTCAGCCCTTTGAAGGTGCTGTGCTTGGGGTCCAGTTTTTTGCTGGTTGCTGCCAATTGCACTTTAAATAGTACGCCTTCATATATTTCTTCCTTGGTTGTTTCAATGACCTTTTCAACCTCGAGTTCCTTTACCTCGGGGTCTTTTCCGTTTTCGATTCCTATGGACAGACTATTGATGTAGGCTTTGATGGCATTGCCTATTTCGCGCGCCATTTCGTTCTGGCCTTTTACGGAATTCAGATAGGCGCCTTCCTGTTTGTTGGTAAGAAATCCGGTCTCAATCAAAACACTGGGCATGTAGGTGTTGTGCAGCACCCAAAAGCCAGCCTGTTTTACGCTCCGGTCGTTTTGTTTCAGGTTGTTTACAATATTGTTCTGCACCAAACTGGCCAAAAGTATGCTCTGGTCTAAATATTCTTCCTGCATCAAAACCATTCCGATCAACGATTCGGGAGCGTTGGGGTCAAATCCATCGTACTTTTCCTGATAGTTGTCTTCCAAATAAATTACTTCGTTTTCCTTTTTTGCCACTTCAAAGTTGGCTTGGGTCTTGTGAAGGCCGAGCACAAATGTCTCAGTGCCAAAGGCATTGCTTTTATGGGCGTTGCAGTGTACGGAGACAAAAAGATCTGCATCGGCCCTGTTTGCAATTGCGGCCCGCTCGCGCAGCTCAATAAAAACATCGGTCTTTCGGGTATAGATTACCTTAACGTTGGGCATTTTTTCCAGCGCTGCCCCCACTTTTAAAACTATATTCAACGAAATTTCAGATTCCTTATAGCCATTTCCAGTATTTCCGTGGTCATGCCCGCCGTGGCCGGCGTCCAAAACAACCACAAAGGGCTGAACTGGAGGTTTTGTTATCTTGCTCGAGAATGAAAAGAGAGAAAAACTTAAAATCAGTACGAAAGAAGAAAATAGTTTCGTGTTCATATACCTTTTAACGTTGAATGTAATTTGATATTTCAAAAATTTGATTTTAAAAAACGTACCCGAAAAAATATGTTTATTTTTGACCGTTTCAATTATTGAGCCAAATCTACAAAATAATAGCATCAGCGCATTGCAGACCCATAGGCATTACTTAACAATCTTCTTAACATTCCTGCTACTTTGCAGCTCGGGGTTGCGGGCGCAGGACCTTCCGCCGAGGGACCAAACCAATATACCCCGAACCACCCCCGAAGACACAATTTCAGTCAATCTGAAACCCATAATTGAAGAGGTTCAAGAAAGAGCGCAGGATACCGTAAAAACAGATTCCATAAACAACAAGGAAACCTTGACGGACGTAGTGGATTATTATGGCGAAGATTACGTCCTGCTAAACCGAAAGGAAAACAAGGTTTATATGTACAATAAAGCCTACATAATTTATGGCGATATGCGTATAGACGCGGGGTTGATAATACTTGATTATGACAAAAACGAAGTGTACGCAAAAGGAATAGACAGTGCCGGGTTTTACAGCCAGCGCCCCATTTTTGTGCAGGCAACCAATAGAGTCGAGCCCGATTCCATTCGGTATAATTTTGACACTGAAAAAGCCTTGGTATTTAACAGCCGCACTGAACAAAATGGGTTTCGGGTAATTTCTGAGGTTACCAAAAAAGTAAACGATTCAGTAGTCTATCTTCGAAATGTAAAGTTTACCACTTCAAAGAATATCGATGACCCAGAATATTATTTCTACACCCGAAAGGCGAAATTTGTTCCAAAGAAAAAAATTGTAACGGGCCTGACCAATATGTACATAGCTGATGTGCCCACGCCCGTGGGACTGCCATTTGCCTATTTCCCGCTAACGGAAGACCGAACATCCGGGTTTATCATCCCTTCCTTTGGGGAGAACAATAGCCGCGGTTTCTTTTTACAAAACGGGGGGTATTATTTTGCCATAAGTGATTATGTGGATTTCAGTGTGCTGGGAGATTACTACACCAACGGCAGCTATGCCCTGCGCGGAGAATCTACCTATGTGCTGAAATACAAATATCGTGGAAATTTCAGTGCTCGATATGAAAATTTGGTACAGGAAGAACGCGGTTTTCCCAATTACCAACAAAGCACCATCTATAATATTCGTTGGTCACATTCACAGGATACGAAGAGCAATCCGAGCTCACGATTTTCGGCATCGGTAAACTTGGGAAGCAGTAAATATTTCAACCAATCCATCAATCAGACCAACAATGCCAGCGCCCTTGTAAATACTTTAAGCTCCTCCATTTCCTATTCAAAGACTTTTGAAGGCGAACCCCAAGTAAATTTAACCGTTGCTGCCACCCATTCCCAAAACACGAATACGGAGCAAATCTCCATGTCACTGCCAAACCTTAATGCAAGCGTTTCAAGGATATATCCATTTGCACCAAAGGATGGAACAAAAAAAGGAATTATTCAAAACATCAATTTCCAATATGACGTAACCGCGGAAAACCGAATCCAGACGTATGACTCCCTCTTTTTCAAGCCTGAAATGTTCAATGCTGCCCAAATTGGCGCCCAGCATAGTATTCCGCTTACAACAAATTTTAAGGTATTGAAGTATTTGAGCGCTTCGGCAGGAACAAATTACCGCGAAACCTGGGTACTAAAATCCACCCGAAAACGCTATGACGAGAGCATAAATAATGGCCTTGGCGGAATTGTACAGGATACCGTTGCAGGATTTGAAAGTTACCGTACCTATAACTTTTCAACCAGCTTGGGAACCACGCTCTATGGACTTTTCAATTTTGGCACCGATAAACAAATACAGGCCATTAGGCACGTGGTGAGGCCATCAGTGAGTTATAATATAAATCCGGCTTTTGACAGGTATTATGACGAGTTCATCATACCCGAAACTGCTGACGAGGCTGCTGGCGAAATCGTGCAATATTCGCGTTTTGAAAACACCCTGTATGGCCCGCCCAGCAAGGTTTACTCAAGCAATATAGGAATATCGTTGAGCAATACTTTTGAAGCCAAAGTGCGTAACCGAGATACAACTGCTCTCGAGCCCAAAAAGGTCACGCTTTTAAACAACCTAAACTTTTCCACCGCCTATAATCTTGCGGGCGATTCCTTAAATTGGAGCCCATTGCAGTTTACGGGAAGTATTCCCATTATACCCAAACTCGATTTCAATTTCAGCGGTTCTTTAGATCCGTATGCGCTGGACAATACCAACAAGAGGATAGATGTTTTCAACATAAACAATGGCGGTAGTCTTTTTAGGCTTACCAATGCCAATGTAAGCATCAATTATTCTTTCAGTAGTAGAGATTTCGAATCAAAATTGAAGGATACGGGATTGGACAACGACACTTTTAGAAATGGCGGGCGGCCTGACGATCTTTTTGGGGAAGCAGCCAATATTTATGACGGACAGATTTATGAAGATTCCGATGAAAACGCAGCCGACAAAACCAATGTTGAATGGTACAATTATTCAATACCGTGGGATGTGCGGTTTGCCTACACCATTACCTATGGCAATGCACAACGACAAAATGAAATTTCCAGTCAATCATTCATGATGAGCACCAATATGGAGCTGGCACCACGATGGACCGTGGGGGTCTCTTCCGGTTATGATTTTAAGAACAAAGGTGTCACCCTCACACAATTCCGTTTTCAGCGCGATCTTGAAAGTTGGCAAATGAGTTTTAACTGGACCCCAATTGGCAGTATTAACACAGCTTGGTATTTCTTTATTGGGATAAAATCTTCTGTCCTGAGCGACATAAAATATGACAAGCGCAGGGAGAGCGACAAACGCCTGTAAATTTTTTAAACGAATTAATTATCTTGAAACCATGAAAAAAATAATCACCACTGTCCACGCCCCGGCACCCATCGGGCCTTATAATCAGGCTATTTTAAAAGGCAATATGCTTTATACTTCGGGACAAATAGCCATAGACCCAAAAACGGGAGCCTTGGTGACTGACAATATAAAATCTGAAACTACACTGGTCATGGAAAACCTAAAAGCCATTCTTACCGAGGCGGGAATGACTTTTGAAAACGTTTTAAAGACCACTATTTTCATTAGTGATATGCACAATTTTGCCGCAATAAATGAAGTGTATGCCTCCTATTTTAACGAAGCCACGGCCCCGGCACGCGAAACGGTAGAAGTTGCCAATCTTCCTAAATTTGTAAATGTGGAAATTTCGGTAATTGCTTCCCTTTAATTTTTCGGTTTTAGGAATTCCGCCATTTTTTCTTAAAAAGAAATTTATTCTTTTCTGAATCAGTTAACTCTCCCCCGCCTTAGCTTAGCTTCAAAATTTTGTCCGCGCCTATAGGTAACCGGGTCACCGGGAGCAGCTGAAAACAGTCGAAAACGTTCAGATTTCAATTTTACACTGTTGCCGTCCACGGCCTCCACTTTTATAATTACAAAGCCAATCAGGGCTTTCTTCCTGCGGTTTGAGGATGGAACTACGTCCACAATTTTTCCGGTTACCGCTGCGCCTTTGCGAATAATAATTCTGTTTTCAACAATAACATCTTCGTTGCAGGAAAGCTGGACCAAAGTGCCGTCGCGCTCCAATTCTTCAGAAGTGATATCTTCCATTAATGTAACGGTTATGGGTTTGCCTTCCGGAACGTCCACGGGTGTTCGTGCCACCGTACGATTTTCTTTTATATTCTCGGTACTTTCCTCAACCGGCGGATTGTTTGCCGATTTCTTTTCCGAAGGAACCTTGCTGCTTTTTTTTACTACTTTGGCTTTTTCCTTTGGGGGTTGTTTTGGTTTTATTTCCGGTTCCGGGACACTAAATTGAGGGCTCCTGCGCGGAGTTTGGTCAAATTGGCCAGAGACGGTGCCGTTATCGTTGTTTTGTATAGATTCTTTGTTCTCGGTAAAGGTTATGGTTGGGCTTTCAGGTATTTCTTCAGCATAAGTATCTTCACTATTGGCGTTCCAGATTAAAAGCACAATGCACAAAAGTACCGTAGCGCCCAGAATTTTAAAGGGTTTATCTATTTTCTTGAATTTGGGAACCTTTAAATTTCCCGAAATTGATTTTGCACGTGATAATATTTTGCCTACAGAAATGATCTCATTTCCTTTTTGGGGTTCTGTAAAAACTTGAGATTCTCGAAGCACGATTGTCAATGTAGATTGATCCAGCATTTCGCCTTGGAGACATTTCATTATTGACGATTTCATTTCCTTGGCAGATTGAAATCTCTTTTTTGGATTTCGATCGAGTGCTTTTAGAATGATTTTCTCAAAGGCCTCTGGCACTGTTGGGTTTTCCCGGATAATGGATTCTGGCTGTTTTTCCAATTTGTCCTTCATCAATTGATAATCCGTGTCATTTTTAAATGGGGTAATCCCACATAGCATTTCATAAAGAATATTGCCCACGGCATAAACATCAGTTCGCTCGTCACCTTCATGGCCCTGAATTTGTTCGGGAGCCATATATTCCAAAGTTCCAACAGATTTGCCGTGGCTGGTAATGCGCTGTGCGTTTCGCATTCTTGCAATGCCGAAGTCCATAATTTTCACTTCGCCATCTTCACTTATCATTACATTGGCAGGTTTTATATCGCGGTGAATGATGCCTTTTCGGTGCGCATGGGATAATCCGTCCAACATTTGTACGGCAATACTTGAAGCCAGCTGGTGCGTAATTTTTTTATGGATAAAGAGCCAGTCCTCAAGCGTCTTTCCTTCCACAAATTCCATCACCATCCAGTAAGTATCTTCTTTCGGAATAAAGGCATAAAGGTGGGTTACGTTAGGGTGGTTCAATTTGGCGAGGGCCAGAGCCTCTGCCTGAAAGCGTTCTCCCAGTCCGTCTTCAATGGCGCCCGAGTTTCTATGAAGTTGTTTGATTGCCACCAACCGGTCCAACAAGGTGTCTTTTGCCAGATACACCGTTCCCATCCCGCCTTCACCGAGTTTTTGAATAATTTCATATTGGTCTCCTTGTGCGTTCATCATAGTATATTTTGTTCTTTTGTACTGGAAGGAGTATGCTTTGTCTTTGATGAAATATCTATAAGAAGTGCCGAGAAATTGTCTGAAACTTTACGGGAAATAGCAATGGTGCTTAGGCAATCCAATATAAATTCGGGACGCTGCATTAAAAGTAAATCCTCGATATCCTGAACGCTTAGCGCATCGTAAACTCCATCTGAACATAACAAGAAACGGTCGCCCTTAAGTATTTTTTGGCCCGCTGGAGAAATTTGCGGATTTATTGTAGGAGTAGTTCCCAATGCCTGCAACAGGACGTTCTTCATAGGGTGCTGATCGCGCTCTTTCTCTGTTATTTCACCACTTTCATACATTTGATGTACCAAGGTATGGTCTTTGCTCAATTGATTTAAAGTACCATTTCGCAACAGGTATATACGGCTGTCCCCGATATGACCTATATAGAACAGATTTTCTTTGATAATTAAACCACTAAGGGTGGTGCCCATTCCCTGTTGGTCTGGATTAGAATTGCCGGCTTTAATAATTTGTTCGTGGGCCGCCATCACTGCGTTTCGGAGCAAGCTATCGGGTTGAAATTTTTCCCAGTTTTCCAGACAATAAAGGATCAATAAGTCACAGGCCATTTTGCTGGCCACTTCGCCGGCATTGTGCCCGCCCATACCATCGGCTACCGCGGCTATTAGGTTCTGCGTATCATTTTCAGGAAATGTAAAGGAAATGGAATCTTCATTGTGGGCGCGCACCGGGCCTGTTTCAGAAACTGAATGAATTGTACAAAAAATTTCCTTTTCTGATTTATAATCGGGTCCCGTATGTGGAATGTTTTTTTTATTTTTTGGGAACAAAAAGCGCATATTTAGAGCGTTTAAGAGTTAAGCTACTGTCTTCCACCTGCCCAAAACAGGCAAGTGGAAAATGACAGTACCATCTAAAATTCCGTTGCGTTGGAATGAAAAGCTATTTGATTACTTCTTGGCGACCCATTAACTCCATCACATATTTAATGGGCACGGCAAAACTAATGGCAGTACCGGGCTCCCATTTGCCAGCACTGAAAACCCCTACCACATGGCCTTTGTCATCAAACATCGGTCCTCCGCTATTGCCTCCTCCGGTTGAATTGATGGTAAGTTGGTAATAGTCACCAAAGGTGCTTTTATAATCATCAATCTTACTGTTTTTCTCTGTACCTCTGACCATTCGCCCAACGTTGCCCGTGCTAACCGTGGGAACGGGAACAGAAGTAATGTTTGGATTGGTATTGAAAACATCCTGTGAACGTTTGAAAATAAGTTGGGCGGGTGCGATTCCCGGGTAGCCCATGACTATTGTAGCGTCACCGGGCTGTATTTCTTCATAACTATCATAAAGTTCAACTACTGGCAGCGCTTCCGGCAAATCAATTTTTATCATTGCCACATCGTGGGTGGAAGAAATACGCACGATCTTCGCGGGTGTTCTTTGCGAATTATTGGCAAAGGTAACATCGAGATAGGTATTAATGCCCGTATATCTTTTATCGTTGCCCGGCACCCATTCTCCCACCATTTCGCGGGAAATCTGTTTGTTCCAGGCCGGGGCAAATTGCCCTTCCTGATTTGTCTCTACAAGCACCCCCGGAAAAGCATAATCCTGGAAATGAAAAGTGGTGAGCCAATTGGAGGCCACATGTCGATTTGTTGCAATGAAACCTCGCTCATCCACCACAAAACCGCTGCCACTGCCACCACTTGCTATTAACTCTAATTCTATTCCTTGGTAATTGCCAAGAGCCCTTAGATAATCACCCTTAGTTACCAATAAAGGAACGATAGCATTTTGTTCATTCTGCATATATCCGGCTTGATAGCCCACAATTTGCTTATCCTTTACTACCGGATAATACACGTGATACATTTCTTCGCCCGAAGCGGTACTTGTTAGCTTCCAAGCCATCTCAATGTATATTACCTTCTCTTCGTTAGCCCGTGCTATTTCTGCTGGAGTGAAGGACGTTTTAGGTTCCTTTACGTGAACGATTTCCTTTATATTTTTATTCTTGTATAACAAATAGCCGCCAGTTGAGGCCAACAACAAAACCGCGAGGATTATGATCATCAGCCCGGTTTTGCTTTTCTTTTCCGATTCTCGAATCATATGTTGCATGGTATTTTTGCCAATGCCTTCTTTTACCGGGGTTTTCTCTGTAGTGGAAACAAGGGTGTCCGTTGCGCTATGCATTTTTGTTTCCTTCGCGAGCATGGGATCGATGATTCGCGTCTTTTTGAAATGTGATACGGGGCGAGGGTCCAAGTCAAATTCAAAGGACGGTCCATCCTTTCCCAGTTTTATTATATCGCCCGCAAAAAGTTCGGTTTTCCCGGAAATACGTACGTCATTTACGAAGGTGCCATTTTTGCTCTGGCTATCAGTTATATGGACTCGTTCCATATTTGCACTATCTATGGCAATGCGACAATGGTCACGGCTTGTGGTGTCTTCCTTAAGCGGATCAAAGTTTACGTTGTTCTCTGGCCCGCGGCCTATCCTTATTTCCGGATTATTGGCTGCTGAAAATTTTTCCACTTGCCCTTTCTTTGATCCCGCGAGATGGCGAATCAATAGCGAAATGTTTTGGTCATTCATAATTTATGATTTTAGATGGTTAAGGATTGTGGTGAAAGTTGGTTATGATTATAGAATCGCTTTCACTCTATGTTTTTCTATCGGCTGAAGAAGAAAAATGTCATCATTTTGGGCCCAAATTAAGTTCGATCTATATTTCAGAAGTAATGAATACGTTTCACTTTGGGCACGCCCATCAAGCCAGCATATTATTTATGAATGTAGCGTCTTTAAATACTTGAGGGAAGAATTGAAATAAGAAGCAAATTTGCGCTCAAATTATGCGGGGAAAATAAAAAACATGGGGAAATTACGTGCGGTGAAGCCGGTGTAACCATCGTTTTAATTCACCAATTCATTCTGTCGAAGCGGTTTTCTAATGTATTTTCCCCTTCAATTATGAATCTTTAGATTACCAGCTTCCGCCGCCGCCGCCGCCGAAACCGCCGCCCGAGGAACCGCCTCCACCACTACTTGATGGGGCACTTACCATTGTGGATTGCGCAGCCGTGATTGAAGATGAAAAGGAATTGGCAAAATGGTGCATTGTGATGGCGCCCGTGGACGTGGAATACCAACTTGGTGGCTGTACGTTCAGCGCCTCAAACTTTCTTGCCCATTTGTCAAAAAGGCCAAATGCCAAAGCATAGCCCATAGTAGATTCAAAATATGTTGGGCTGTCATGTAGCAACATTTTCAGCTTATTCTCCTCTGCTATTTTTATGAAATTTTTAAATCCCTTCAATTCTGAGAATACGTTGTTGCCTTTTTTATTTTTCTTGACCAAATATGTGGTCAGTAATAAAAGAATTATAGTAAATGGGATCACTGCTAATGCGGCCCAAAGGTGCCAGCCAAAAAGAAATACGAAAAAAAGGAGGAAGCCAACAAGCAGCACGCCAACAATGGTTTTGGTCTGCATTTTTCGGGCGTCCTGTTCGTAATAAATCTGTGCCTCCTTTTTTAGGTCTGTGATGGCGTCAGACATTGTGGTGTAAAAAGAATTTTTTAGGTTGCTTACCAAGATTTCCTTTTCGTCAGTATTGGTTGAACCGAAGAGACCTTTGTAAATAATTCCTTCATAAGAGGAGGCCCCTATGGGAAGTGGGCGCAGGCGCGTAATTTTTGTATCGTCCTTGCCCAATATTCCTTTTTTTGGAATGTGCTCCATTTTCAGAATTCCGCGTGAACCCCAATAGGGCAAAAGCGAAACCAAATCTGGCGTATCTGCCCGATCGTTGATTAAAAATCCAGCCATTGCCGGATCTATCCCGCTGGGCGGAAAATAACTGGTTGTAGCGACCACTGGGTCATCTTTTCCGTATTTATTCCAAATAAAATAAAACCCTGCCAAAAGTGATGCAAGTATCAATGTCCATCCGTGCTTACTCCAAAAAGGCCACCAAGGTTTGATTTCCTTAATGGATCCCACCGGCAGGTTTAACAACACGGTGACACTCTGTCCATATCCCGACATAAAATTACTGCGGCTCTGTGCCGTAAAAACCCCGCTGGAATGGTGAACATCAAAATCTTTGCTTTCCGTGGTATCATTGGCAATTCCAGAATAAATTTTGAGATCAGTGCTTTCCACAGCAATATTTTTCGGAAGATGTATGGAAAAATTAATTTGATTGAAAACAGCATACCAGCCTAAGGGTTTAACATTCCAGTAAAACCGAATATGCTCCTTTTCAAAAAGAAAGGCATTGTAAACCCTATATTTTATTTCGTATTTCTGGGGCCCAAAAACATATTTGTCCTCATCGCCAATTTTTATTTGAAGGTTGTCACTAATTTTTTGAACGAAATTTGGGGGGTATTCAAATTTATGGCCGGGCACCTCTATATTTCTAATTTTAATCCTGCGGGCCTCCCGGGTGCTGTCGGCGGTTAGCAGGTTATAGTAAGTCTGGATATCACGGTAAATCCCGTGCTTATAATCGGTGAAATTTAAATTGTAGTTTTCAACTACGTCAAAATAGCCGTCTTCGTGGATATAAATGGCAACACTATAGTTAGTTACTTCAAAGTCCTGGCTGAATCCGTTCAGATTGAACAAGAATGTGATGAGTATTAAAAGCCGATTGAACATACCGATTTTAATTGAAATCTACCTTTACGTTCCCGCGTTCCGTTTCTTCCGCTTCAAAATAATCAAAATGCTGATAGCTGAACATGTTAGCAAAAAGTACCCCTGGAAAACTTTCGCCATACGTATTGTTAACGCGCACCGTTCCGTTAAAATAGCGGCGGCTGCGCTCTAAATTTTCCTCAATTTCATTTAGTTTCTGTTGAAGGTCCAGAAAATTTGTATTGGCCTTTAAATTTGGATAGGCTTCGCCCAAAGCGAAAATGCTTCGCAAACTTTGCTGCAATTGATTTTCAGCTTTAATCTTTGCATTGATTTCATCCGTGGGCACGGCCATTGCTGCATTGCGGGCGTTTATCACGTTTTCCAGCGTCTGTTTCTCGTGGGCAGCATACCCTTTCACGGTCTCAACCAAATTCGGGATTAGGTCATATCTGCGTTTTAGCGCAACATCTATGTTGCTCCACGCATCCTTGACTACGTTTCTGTTTTTTACGAATTTATTGAAAATAACTACGATAAAAATCGCGATCAATACAATGATGCCAATAATAATAAGTACAATTCCCATGGGTGATGAAGTTTAAGTTGTCCCACTAAGATACATTTTTATTGGTAAAAATTTATCGACCACAAAAGGAATAAAATGAAAGCGCCAATCTGTTTTTTTTTAAGTTGTTACATCTACGTGCAATAAAAAGGAAAATATTACGAATGCCTAATTATATTTTTTAAAGTGAAACTATTACATTGTGACAAGGCAATTAAAATGATTAATTAAAAAAAAAGATGACCCAGATGGATTTATTCAACAATGAAAAACTAAGGAATGGAAACCTGCTTCCAAGGGACGGCACCGTGATTTACCTGGGAAAAGTCTTTACTGAAACCGAGGCAGATCATTACCTTCAATTGCTTTTCGAAACCATTCCATGGAAAAATGATGAGGTGCAGATGTTCGGAAAAAAAATTATAACTGCCCGAAAGATGGCTTGGTTCGGCGATGCGGAATTTGAATATACCTATTCAAAAATTACGAAAAAAGCACAATTGTGGACGCCTGAATTGATGCTTTTGAAAACCCGTATTGAAGAAAAAAGCGGTGAAACCTTCAATAGTTGCTTACTGAACCTTTACCCTTCGGGCAAAGAGGGAATGGGGTGGCACAGTGATGCCGAAAAGGATTTAAAACCCAACAGCACCATTGCCTCCCTTAGTTTTGGTGCAGTGCGAAAATTTGAATTTCGGCACAAAAAAACGAAGCGGACCGTGTCAATTATTTTGGAACACGGAAGTGCCTTACTAATGAAAGATTGCACTCAAACACATTGGCATCACAGACTTCCGACCGCGCGGCACGTGGAAAGCCTTCGGATTAATTTGACTTTTAGGAACATAGAAGTTAATAGAAATTGAAGATAATTACTCGCCCCTATCCTCCTCTGTTCGGGTGGCATTGGGATCAAAATCCACGGGGAAGCTGTTGTCATCGGGCACAATGGGAAGTTCAGTTTCAACTTCAATTTTTTTGTTGAACAGTTTCAGCATCAACTCTTGAAAAGTGTTGAAATCTACGGAATAGGAAATTCCGGCTCCTTGTTCGAAAATTTGATCTTCGCCAATAAATTGCAAATCGGCTTGACGGTTAAAGAAGGTCATCCGCAAAGTGCCATCATCGTTTATAAGCCATTGCACCTCAATATCGCCGGCCACCGAGGTTTCATTTGCGCCACCAACTGGCACCCCTACTTTTCCGTTTATGAGAATTCGTTCCGTAATTTTTGTGGAGATGGTCAAGTCCACATAATCGGCAGTTTCTTGGTCAGGAGTATTATCGCCCACGGTATAGCCCACGCCCAGTTTAAATTTTCCATCCTGGTCTGCAAAAAGATCGTTGACCAAACTGGAAACCCTATCTGCCAAAGTTCCAGCAAAAGCATTGGACCCACCGTAATTATCATTGACGAAGTTGCCCGTTGCCAAAAGGAAAATGGCTTGGTTCTGTTTCTGCTCCTCAGTTTTCAACTTATATTCCAACTCGCTTTTCAGCGTTGAGCTTACGTTCGGAAAATCAATATCAAACTTTAGCGCAGGTTGTGCCAATTGGCCATTTAACCCCACGATTACCTCCACGGGGATTTTTCGGTTTATGGATGGATTGTCCAGCAAAATGGATGGGTTTGCTTGGGTTTTATATATTGCGCTGAGGTTGAGGTTCGCCTTTTCGGGCGCCCCGTCCCACGTAATGTTTCCGCCGGGCACTACCCCAATATTGCGTTGAATTACCCCGCCGTATCTAAAATCAAATTCGCCTTCATATATTTGAAAATCGCCGTACATCTGAAATTTTCCGTTTGTATTTATTTCAATAAGCAAAATTCCGGCGCCTCGGCCTTTTAAAGTGGAGTTGTTCTGTTGATCCACCACTACTTCCACTTCGGCGTTTTTGTTGATGTCCAGGTCAAAATTTAAGGTTAGCCCTTTTGCTTCTTCGTTGAAAAGTGTTTCTCCATTTATTCGTGCTTCTTTTTCTTTGGGCGAGAGAAAATGAACAAAGGAATCATCACTGATGGTTTCCGTATCGCTGATGGGGATTTTGAAAGTTGTTCCGGGCTGTGTGGTTGCTTGAACGTCAATGGTCAATTCATCAATGGGCCCAACAATATCCGCCCTGCCACTGATAAATGCCGTTCCGTAATACAGCGCATCTTCTACTTTTGGGGTGTTTAGCACCAGCAACCTTTCGGGCGCCTCAACGTGCAGATCGAGGGCCCAATTACTGAAGTTGTTATGAATGGCACTGCCGTATAGCACGCCGGTTGTTTCATATTTTGTGTCTTTTATATTGGTATGGCCAATTTCCAGTTTGTTTTTGGTCACTTCAATTTGTGCATTGTTCTCAATATCAAAATCGATGTTTAAAAAAGGGATCTTCAACCCGCTGTTCTCTAAATAAAAACGCCCCAACATATCTGGTGACTTATAATTTCCAAAAATTCTTGCATTTCCTGAAATCAGGCCTCGAATGTCAGTAATTACATCACCTCCAAAGGGACTGAAGGCTTGCATATTGAATTGATTCAAGTCTAAATTCAAAAGAATCTGTGGGTTTTTGGCCGAAACATCTATTTCACCCACGGCATTTATGGATTTTACATTGTTATTTGTGAGGGAGGTGTTTATTTTGTACTTCGTCAAATCTTCGTTGCCTTCTATTTTTAGTTCGAGGTCCCCAAAAGCAATTTCGTTTATGGTCACATTTTGAACGGTTACCGAACTGTTGGGGTAGTATGCGCCATTTTTCTGAAGAAAATCAAAACTTCCGTTCAAATTGCCGGTGAGCCTCAAGCTATCAATTTCAGGGGTAATGTTGCCAATATTCACGTCCCTGAAACGCACTTTCAAATCTTTATAAGTGGAGTCCCTCATAGTTCCGGCCATTTGGATCATTTCGTCATTATGGCTAAGGACCAAGGAATCTATTCTAATTTCCTTGAAATTATCGTCAAACACAACCTTGTTCAACCTGTTGTTGTTCTCGTTCAAATACCAAACATTGTCCTTATAAGTAATGTCTGATTTCTTTACTCCCACCACGCTTTTCCCCATGGGGTTTATAGTATGGTATAGAGACAAGTTGAAGAGATCCTCTTTCTTTTCGCCTCCTTTAAATTCGGCCCGAACATACATAGTGTCATTCAAGGTTTTATTGATGATGTTTATGTCCTTCAAATTATAAAAACCGGTATAAACTGAATCAGCGGCTATATAAGTGTTGTACAGCGGGTTATCGTTATCTACCTGAATATTTAATTTGCCAATGTAATTTTCAAAAAGTATTATTTCCGGCGACCGGAAATCTAACTTAAATTTTGATTGGTCCGAGGATACCGAACCCTTCACGCGGGTGTTATCGCCCAGCTGCAATTCAGGGACAAAGACGTCCACAATTTTATTGTAAACCACAAATTCATAATCAATATATTGGTTTGTGGTCACTTCCCGCGGAATATAGTTGGCATAAATACTGGCTATTCCATTTTGAAACAAATTTGGAATATCCTCTATTAAAAACTCGCCGGAAATTTGCCCATTTATAATATCCGGGGAATTGATATCAATAGTGCGCACGGGTCCCTCAAAGGAAGAGGTTACCGTAAAATCATCAAAATAGAAGTAATCCCGTTCGTTTTGGTAAAAAGTTTGACTGAAATTTATGGTCCCGACAGCATCATCAATGGTTCTGCCATCCATATCCACAACCACCTTTCCGGTGAAGACGGAAATACTGTCACGTGTCATCAGGTTTAATTGGTTCAATTCCGCAAATTCCACATCGGCTTCAAAATCAAAATGATTGGTTGTCGCCGAAGCATCTATCAGCCCTTTGAAATCGAGCTTCAGGTTTGGGTCGTCAATGGAAAGTTCCCCGTTGAAGAGTGGGTTTTTCAGATTTCCGGAAACAAGTATGTTTTGGTAGTTATACCCTTCAAAAACAAAGGAAGAAACGGTGCCGGAAATTTCAGTATCAACGTTTTCAGTATCAAAACCCCTACCGTCAAAATTGAGATTGGCCGTCATTTTTCCAAGGGAGGTGGTTTTGGCAATTTTTCCCAAATTGAAATTTCTCAAAATGATGTTTCCTTTATAGAATGCACGGTCGAAATTATCAATATTGCCCATTTGCAGATCCACTTCTGCCTGCCCGATTGCCGTTGTGAGACTGCTTTTTGTGATGAGAACAAAATCCTTAATGGTTGTGTTTCCATTAAGATTGAAACTGCCCAATTCCTTAAGTTCTGCGGGGATTGCCGTTCCTAAAACTCGCGGCATAAACCTGCGCAGATCAAAATAATTGGTAGCAATATCGTGTTCGGTTGCCGAAATGGCAAAAGGTTTTTCGGCATCCAATAGGTTTTGAAAAGTGAAATCGCCCTGAATGTGCGTGTCTGCCGTACTTAAGACTAAATTTTTTGCGAAAAAATCATTCAACGTTCCCTTGAATTCAACCTCAATGAAAATATTTTGATCGGGCCCAAATTCGTTGTAGAAATTGTTCAGGTCATTTGTGGCGATTTCGGAATCTTTCAAATTTGCCGTAATCAGTACCTCGTTGACAAAATCTGCCATTCCATTTTTTGAGAAATCCAAATCAACATCTCCTGAGATTTTGGATGAGGGCGTTTGCAGCAAAAGATCCTTCAATGTAATATTTGTGGAAGAATATGAAAAATCTGCCCGAAGGTCCTTTACTTCAAGCCCCCAAGATGAAACAAGTGAAAGGGACTCAATTTCAGCGGTGACGTCTGAATCGAGAATATTGAAATTATTGGCTAAAAGATTCACATTTTCAAGCAATAAAATTTCAGGATTCTCCAGGTTTTCATCCGTGATTTTCACCCGCCCATCCTCCATGGTCACATCATTGCTGAACAGTGAAAAGGGCGTAGCGCTCGGCGTGTCCGATGCAAACTTTTTCGCAAAAATGGAGAGATTGTCATTTTCCTCATTTTTATATGTTTTCACGTAAAGTTTTGCGCGGGTAAGCACAATATCGCCAAAGCCCAGTTCCCCATTGATCAAATTTTGGAAACTGATGATGTTGGTCTGGACTGCCTTGCTATAAATGAGGGTATCTTTGTGATGGTCTGCAATATAAACCTCGCGAATGTCCACCTCCCCTTTCCAGTTCAAGCCTAAACGCTGAATGTTAATATCGGTGCCGTAGGTTTCGTTCAGATTTGTAGTGACTTTTTTGGCCGCCCACGTTTGCACCGAAGGAATGGAAAAAATAATCACGATAAGCACGAGCAGCAATACGATGATTACGAAGGCGCGAACTATTATTTTCCGAAGTTTTTTGATACGCTTTTAAAGTTTTAAATTTACGGCCTTTTAATACACTCCTTTTTTTAAATTGAAACAAAACAATTGTTACATCCTGGGCATTGAATCTTCCTGTGACGATACCGCCGCAGCCGTAATCAACAACGGCGAAATATTGAGCAATGTTGTTGCCACACAGGCAATTCACGAACAATACGGCGGCGTTGTGCCGGAACTTGCCTCGCGCGCGCACCAACAAAATATTGTTCCCGTTGTGCATCAAGCATTGAGCAAGGCAAATATCGATAAAAATCAGTTATCTGCCATTGCTTTTACACGCGGACCCGGCTTAATGGGTTCGTTGCTTGTAGGCACCTCATTTTCAAAATCTTTGGCGCTGGGCTTGGACATCCCGCTGATTGAAGTGAACCACATGCAGGCGCATATTTTGGCACATTTCATAAAAGCGGAAGGACAAACCCCTCCCAACTTTCCATTTTTGGCAATGACCATCAGCGGCGGCCATACGCAGATCGTGAAAGTGACCGATTATTTTGAAATGGAAATAATTGGCCAAACCATTGACGATGCCGTTGGCGAAGCTTTTGACAAAAGCGCGAAAATATTGGGCCTTCCCTATCCCGGTGGGCCATTGTTAGATAAATATGCGCAAAAAGGAAACCCGAAAGCGTTCAAATTTCCCAAACCAAAAGTTGGGCCGTTGGATTTTAGTTTTAGTGGTTTGAAAACTTCTGTGCTTTATTTTGTTGAAAAGGAAACAAACCAAAACCCAAATTTTATTTCTGAAAATATAGAAGATATCTGCGCCAGCATTCAGTTTACGATTGTTGATTATTTAATGGATAAACTGAAAAATGCCGTAAAGAAAACCGGAATAAAAGAAATAGCAATCGGCGGCGGAGTTTCCGCAAACAGCGGAATTAGGAAAGCTTTGCAGGAAGCCGAACAAAAATACGGTTGGAAAACACACATTCCACGATTTGAATTCTGTACCGATAATGCCGCGATGATTGCCATTGTGGGCGAATTGAAATTCAAAGACAATAATTTTGCAGAAAACAATGTGGTGGCTTCCGCCAGATTGAAATTTTAAAGTGAATAAAAACCGAAAAATGCAACTTTTTTACAATCCAAATATTTCAAATATTTCAAAAGAAATTGTTTTCGACAAAGAGGAAAGCAAGCATATTTTGAAGGTTTTACGGATGAAGGATGGCGATGTTTTCAAAATCACAAATGGAAAAGGTTCTTTTTTTGATGCCGAAATAATCAATGCCAATCCCAAGGGATGTTTGGTAAAAATCCTTTCCGAAGAAATTCAGCTACCGCTTCCCTATCATTTGCATTTGGCGGTTGCGCCCACAAAATTGAACGACCGTTACGAATGGTTTTTGGAAAAAGCTACTGAAATAGGTATTTCGGAAATCACCCCAATCATCTGCGACCATAGCGAACGAAAAATAATAAAACCCGAACGCTACGAAAAAATCCTGCAAAGCGCGATGAAACAATCGTTGAAAGCACATTTGCCACTTTTGAATGAAGCCATTTCATTTAAGAATTTTATAAATTCAGAAAAGAATTCCGATAGTTTAAAATGTATTGCCCATTGCGAGGAAACCGATAAAAAATCATTAAAATCTGTTTTGCTTCCCAAACAAAAAATCACTATTCTCATTGGTCCCGAAGGCGATTTTTCTTCCGAGGAAATTCAGCTTGCAAAAAAGAATGGGTTCATTCCCGTTAGTTTGGGCGAAAGCCGGTTGCGCACGGAAACCGCTGCAGTCGTGGCTTCCCACAGTGTTGCGTTTGTAAATGGGGAATGATTTTAAGGTTTCAAAACTTAAAGGGAATTTCCTATTTATTCTTTCCGAATTTGTACTTTTGAAGCTATGCGAATCAGTCTTTTTTCAATACTTTTTTTTGTTTTCACTTACAGTATTTCTTCACAGGAATTGGCACTTTTGCAGTACGGCGGCGGTGGCGATTGGTATGCAAACCCTACTTCGCTGCCCAATCTTGCAAAGTTCTGCAATCAAAATATTAATACTTCAATAAAGGAGAAAACTGCAACTGTTTCGCCCGGAAATGTGGATATTTTTGATTATCCCTTTGTGCACATGACGGGCCACGGAAATGTTTTCTTTTCTGCGGAAGAGGCACAAAATCTTCAAAATTATTTAATGAGCGGCGGGTTTCTCCATATAGATGACAATTATGGAATTGACCAATACATCCGCAAAGAGATCACAAAAATTTTCCCAAATAAGGAACTTAAAGAGCTTCCAGCAAACCACCCAATTTTCAGTTCTGTGTATAAATTTCCACAGGGATTGCCGAAAATCCACGAGCACGACGGCGCGCGGCCACAGGCATTTGGAATCTTTGTGGAAGACAGATTGGTTTTGTTATATACTTTCGAAACAGATCTTGGCGACGGTTGGGAAAACCCGGAAGTGCACAACGATCCGCCCGATGTGAGGCTAAAGGCGCTGCAAATGGGCGCCAACATAATTAAATATGTTTTTGAAAATTAAAAGCAATCCTGGCCGCTTACCATTAACAAAACTTTGAATTTTTCTACTTCGGAATATAGTATATTTACGAAGTGAACACCCAAGCAAAAGCAATAGCCTTAGGCATTTTAAAAGCATTGACGGTACTGGCGGGTATCATTTTGCTTATTTGGTTTTTGTTTGAAATTCAGGCACTCATCCTGTATATTGGCTTGGCGCTCGTACTTTCATTAATAGGAAGGCCAGTAGTTTTATTCCTGAAACGACGATTAAAATTAAGAAACACATCTGCTGCAGTATTCACTTTATTGATCATTATAGGGTTGTTCAGTTTGTTGCTGAGCATCTTCGTGCCCATAATCATTGAGCAGGGAAAACACATTTCGCAAATAGATTTTGAACAGGTTAAAAGCGATTTGAACGAACTGAATATCCAGGCCAGTGATTACTTGGGGGTTGACCATTTTCAGTTGGTTGAAGCCGTTAAGCGCACTTCTTATGTCCAGAATTTTGACCGCGAAATCATTCCGAGTTTCATCGATATCTTTTTTGGTAACATAGGGGAAACCCTCGTCGGCATTTTTTCTGTGCTGTTCATTTCCTTTTTTCTGTTGAAGGATGAATATTTAATAGCCCGAAGTGTCCTGGTTTTCGCCAATAGCGGTGATGAGGAAAAATTCAAACGAATATTGATAAAAATAAAGGAACTTCTCTCGCGCTACTTCATTGGACTGTTGCTACAAATTTTCGTGCTGGCCCTCTTCTATTCCGTGCTGTTGCTCTATTTGGACACGAATGATGCGGTGGCCGTAGCCTTGATCTGTGCGTTTTTGAACATTGTTCCCTATTTGGGACCAATCATTGCGTGGATTTTAATGCTGCTCGTGGTGGTTTCCAATAATCTTGGGGCCGATTTTTCAAGCGGACTTTTACCGTTATTGCTCATTGCTTCCGGTGGTTACGGGCTTGCCCAGATTTTCGATAATTTTATATCACAACCCGTAATTTTCGGACACAGTGTGCGCTCACACCCTTTGGAAATTTTCATCGTTATTCTCACGGGGGGCTATCTTTTTGGAATTCCGGGCATGATCCTTGCCGTGCCTACTTACACCGCACTGAAGGTGATTGCAAAAGAGTTTCTTTCCGAATATAAAATTGTGAAAAAACTGACCCGCAATCTTTAAAAGTTGATCAATCAAAATCTTCTACATACAGAAATTCAGGATTATATTAGAAATTTCCACGGAGATATTTCCCAAATTGCCTTCACCGGAAGTCCGTTTCCGAGCATTTCCGCTGCCGAATTGATCCAGCAAATTGAAAGTAGAAGAAAGGCCGAAAAAAAACTGCCCACTTGGTTCGCAACGCCCAACATACTATTTCCGCCAAAATTGAATTTGGAACAGACTTCTTCGGAAACAACCGCAAAATATAAAGCAAGCATCATAAACGGTACAACCCTGGCTGATATAACCGGAGGATTTGGTGTTGATGCTTTTTTTCTTGCCGAGAAATTTAATGCTGTTCACCATTTTGAAATGAATCAACAGTTATCAAAATTAGCCGAACATAATTTCAATGTTCTAAACAGGAAAAATGTAAAATGTTTCGCCGAAGATGGTTTAGACCAGGCCCTGAACCATCAATATGATGTTATTTATGCAGACCCTTCTCGGCGGCACAACAGCAAAGGGAAAGTGTTTTTTCTAAAAGATTGCGAACCGAATATCCCTGAAAATATTTCACTTCTTTTGCAGCAATGCAATAAACTGCTGCTCAAAACCTCGCCCATGCTTGACCTTTCCGTGGGTTTGGACGAATTGAAAAACGTTGTTGAAATACACGTGGTTGCTGTAGAAAATGAAGTTAAGGAACTGCTTTGGCTTCTTAAAAAAAATTCTTCCGAAGCGCCAAAAATAAGGACCATCAACTTTACAAAATGGGGCGTACAAACTTTCGATTTTCTTTGGAAGACAGATGCAGTGGGAACCCTAAGTGTACCGAAAAAATACCTTTTTGAACCGAATGCCGCCATTCTAAAAAGTGGAGCATTTCAGTTGGTTTCAGAAAGATTTAACATTGGCAAACTGCACAAAAACACCCATTTGTACACGAGCGATAAATTGATTGACTTTCCGGGCCGCCGGTTTTGCATCGATAAAATCATTCCCTATTCAAAAACCGAAATGCGGAGGGCCAACCTTAGAAAAGCAAATATTGCCACCCGCAATTTTCCGGAATTCGTTGAAACCCTGCGCAAAAAGTGGAAGATCGCTTCGGGAGGCGAGGTTTATCTATTTTTCACCACAACCAGTGATGAAAAAAAACAGATGCTGGTTTGTTCCAAATTAAAAGCAGACTCACAGTTATGAAGAATTTCAATATTGGCCATAATACTGATTTCAACAAGTTTAGGGTTTATCTCTAAAAAAGGGTATTTTTTGTTTGCGTTATTACATTTGAAAACTTACATTTGCAACCGCATTTTAGGATGTCACGTTCATAAAAAACTGGAGAGGTGCCGGAGTGGTAACGGAGCAGATTGCTAATCTGTCGACGGGTAACCGTCGCCAGGGTTCGAGTCCCTGTCTCTCCGCATTGGAGTTTTAAAAAAGCTCAAAAATTACAGTGAACAATATTATTGCTGTTCACGGGGTGTAGCGTAGCCCGGTTATCGCGCCTGCTTTGGGAGCAGGAGGCCGCAGGTTCGAATCCTGCCACCCCGACAAAAACCGGACACAGTGTTCGGTTTTTTTGTTTAACCCATGGTCGCGTAGCTCAGCTGGATAGAGCATCTGCCTTCTAAGCAGACGGTCTCAGGTTCGAATCCTGACGCGATCACCTTCAATCCCCTATTTTTTAGGGGATTTTTTGTTGGTGAAAAGTTGTGGAAATTGAAAAACTGGAAACTACTAAATAGACTCGATGGTGGAATTTCCAAAAATTTAGCCCAAAGAATTCCGGTCTGCCTTGTTGCTTCCAAAATATTGAAATATATATTATTCAGGATACTCAACCCTCAGGTGAAAAATGTTGTTCAACTTTTTTTTGAGGACTTTTTTTATCATTTCAATTTCCTTGAATGTAATGTTGGCATTCAGAAACTGTCCCTGCGCCATTTGATTGTTAATGATTTTTTCAACAAATTCGTCTATAATCGTGGAGGACGGCTCCTTCAAGCTTTTACTTGCGGCTTCAACGCTATCGGCCATCATTAAAATTGCGGTTTCCTTTGAAAAGGGAATCGGTCCCGGATAGATAAAATCTTCTTTGTTTGCTTCCCCTTGTTCTTCCCTTTCCTTTCTATAGAAATAATACACCAAACTGGTGCCGTGATGGGTTCTTATAAAATCAATAACGCGGTCCGGAAGGTTGTTTTTTCTGGCTATTTCAATTCCCTTTATAACGTGGCTTATTATAACTTTTGCGCTTTCCTTCGGATCGAGTTCGTTGTGGGAATTCACGGAATTTACCTGATTTTCGGTAAACATCGTGGGGTTGGTCATTTTCCCGATGTCGTGGTAAAGTGCCCCTACCCTAACCAGCATGCTGTTTGCCCCAATTTCATTTGCGGAAGCCTCGGCCAGGTTTGCAACATTCAATGAATGGTGAAAAGTGCCGGGAGCCTTGTTTGAAAGCTCTTTCAGCAATTTAGAATTTGTATCGCTGAGTTCCAACAGGGAAACGTCGGAAACCAAACCAAATATTTTTTCGTAAAAATAAATCAACGGGTGGGCAAAAAGTGTGGCCAATCCGCAAAGAATGAAATATTGGAAATTCTGCCACTCCATGGTTTGTATGCTTCCTTCCTGGATAAGGAAAAAGGCGAAATAACCGAGGATATAAATTAAGGTTATCTGCCCAACGGAAATGAAAAGGTTTGCTCTTTTGTATAATTCGGAAACCGTGAGAATGGTAACAATACCAGCTATAAATTGAAGAAACATATATTCAAAACTATTGGGCACAATAAAGCCCAGCAGCAGAATTGTCAAAACATGCACAAAAAGGCCTACCCGCGGGTCGAAAAATGCCTTTAAAATAAGTGGTAAGGTGCATATTGGGACCACATAAACATAGTCTGCGTGCACCTTCAATACAAGTGTGGTAAGGAAAACCATTAAAAAAATATTGAAAAAAATAAAGGTTACCTTCGTATTGTTGTTGTAAATATAGGGTCGATAATTTTTCAGAAAAAGAAAGAGCATTAAAAAAACCAATGAAACGAGCATGGAATATCCCACCAAAAGCCAGAGATAATTGCTTTTGCTCCAAATTTGGCTCTGGAATTCGGCTTTCAGGGACTCGAGAATTTGGAATTTATCGCCTTCCACTACTTCGCCCTTTGCGATAATGCGCCCGCCCTTTTCAATAATGCCGCGGTTTGGATTAAGTTCCTTCAGTTCGGCCTCTATGGAGGCCTGTGTTAATTTTGTGTTTAACGCCACGTTGGGCTCCAAGGCTTCGTTCAACAGATTATAAAGCAAAACCTGTACATCTGCGGTCTTGTTTTTTTCCACCAAATCCCTAACTTTTCTGTTTAGATTTTCCTTCTTAAACAACTGTGAATAAGCGCGTTCCTCAATCTCATTTCCTTTTTTCAAGTAAATTAATCTATCGTCGTCATAGGCGTGTATCTCGTCCGTAACTCCGTTTTTATATACTTCGGAAATAAAATCCTGGGCCAGTCTTCCCACAGTTCTTTTTGGGGTTCGGTACAGGCTATCACTGTATTTTGCATCCAGATTGTCATTAAAGTTTTCAAGGACTGCTGCCTCAATTTCACCATTGAACTCAAAATAGGGAATAGCATTGGCCCGAATTTCCTGCCGTTCCCGCTCCAAGGAATCTTCGGTTTTTTTAATGGTGAAACTAAAGGGTGCATACAGGTTTTCATACTGCCAGGGTTTTCCTTTCTGGAAGTTATACTTAAACTGGCCGCCCTTGGGCAAAAGATAAATTACTAATAGTGTGGAAACTATAAAAAGAAAAACCTTGTATATAAAGGAATGGTTTTTTGCGAACAGGGAAAAAAGGTTCTTCATAAAGTATTAACTTAAAGTAAAGGTATAAATAAGGAACGAGTTATCCCAAAACCAATCCCTGCAAAGATTGATTGTTAAGCTGAAAATCCGTAATTTCGCAGTCCTTATTTCAAATTCAAAAAATAGAAGCATGAGCAATAAAGTAGTTATCGTATCCACCGCCAGAACGCCCATTGGAAGTTTTATGGGAAGCCTTTCCTCCTTGACCGCCACCCAATTGGGTTCCACAGCCATTAAGGGCGCCTTAGCAAAAATAAATCTTGACCCAGCGCTGGTTCAGGAAGTTTTTATGGGCAACGTGGTTCAGGCAGGCGTGGGCCAAGCGCCGGCGCGGCAAGCTGCCTTGGGTGCGGGAATTCCAAATACCGTTCCCGCGACTACTGTCAATAAAGTTTGTGCCTCTGGAATGAAAGCAGTAATGCAAGCAGCGCAGTCCATAGCCCTGGGTGATGCCGATATAATAATTGCCGGCGGGATGGAAAGCATGAGCAACATACCCCATTATGTACACCTGCGTGCGGGAACTAAATTTGGCCCCGCCACCTTAATAGATGGAATGCAAAAAGATGGGCTGGTTGATGCCTATGACCACAATGCCATGGGAACCTGTGCCGATCTTTGCGCTTCGGAATATAATTTTTCACGGGAAGCTCAGGATGCCTTTGCAGTAAAATCATACGAACGTTCCGCCAAGGCTTGGGCCGAAGGAAAATTCAGCGATGAGGTAATCTCGGTGGAAGTTCCACAACGGCGCGGTGAGCCCATTGTTGTATCGGAAGACGAAGAGTACAAAAACGTTAAATTGGACAAAATTTCCTCTTTGCGACCTGCATTTACAAAGGACGGTACGGTGACCGCCGCAAACTCCTCAACAATCAATGACGGTGCCGCAGCGGTAATTTTGATGAGTGAGAAAAAAGCTAAAGAGTTAGGATTGACCCCATTGGCCTATATTAAAGGTTATGCAGATGCCGCACACGAACCCGAATGGTTTACCACCGCACCCTCAAAAGCACTGCCGAAAGCCATTGCAAAAGCAGGAATCACACTAAAAGATGTAGATTACTTCGAATTTAATGAAGCCTTCGCCGTAGTGGGCCTTGCAAATATGAAATTATTGGGACTGGACGACAGCAACGTAAACATAAATGGAGGCGCCGTTTCTTTGGGCCATCCCCTTGGTTGCAGCGGGGCCCGAATTTTGATCACACTGCTCAATGTGCTGAAACAAAATGAAGCCAAAATTGGCGCTGCTGCAATTTGTAACGGCGGCGGCGGCGCTTCCGCAATGGTAATTGAACGCATTTAACCCCGTAATTCAATACTTTCTGAATGGATTACGGCATCTGCAATTTAAGTGTGGCCCCACTTCGAGCTGAAGCTTCCGATGTGAGCGAAATGGTTACGCAGGTTCTTTATGGCGAACATTTCAAAATACTGGAAACACGAAAAAAATGGTGCAGGATTCGTCTGGCTTTTGACAGCTATGAGGGCTGGATTGACAATAAACAGTTTGCCCATATTTCAGAAGAAGATTATTTGCGCTTTGAGGAAGGGGAATTGCGGTTGTCCACAGACTTGGTAGATTTTGTTACTTCAGCAGAGAACCAACTTTTTTCCATCTGTTTTGGAAGCAACATATCGGCATCACCATTTCTGAAACATCATTTTGAAGGAAAGGCAGTCTCTGGAAGGCTTCCGAAGTATTTATTGATAGAAACCGCGCTACTTTATTTGAACACGCCCTATTTGTGGGGTGGAAAGACCCCCTTTGGAATTGATTGCAGCGGCTTCACCCAGATGGTCTATAAACTAAACGGATACAGACTGCAGCGTGATGCCAGCCAGCAGGCAACCCAGGGAGAAGCATTGAGTTTTATTGAAGAAAGCGAGCCCGGGGATTTGGCTTTTTTTGATAACGAAGAGGGAAAGATTACGCACGTGGGCATTATCATGGCAGACAATTATATTATCCATGCCCACGGAAAAGTGCGGATAGATAGGCTGGACCACAGTGGGATTTTCAATTGCGATTTGCGAAACCACACCCATAAATTGCGAGTGATAAAACGTATTTTTTAAAATGGAAAACCCCCGAAGTGCGGGGGTTTTTTGTAGTCCAAGCTTTCGCTTATCCTTATTTCTCCATTGAATCGAGTTTGGCCTTCATTTCCTTATATTTTGCATCATCCGCAAGCTGGCCGTATATATTCATTAAAGTCCTTACTACTTCTGTGTTGTCTGGTTTAATTTGGAGCGCTTTTTCCAGATATGGCAATGTTTCTTTATAAATATCGGCTCTTTTTTGCTTTAATTCGTCATATTTTTGATTGTCGGCTTTAGAATTGCCAAGATTGTTCATTTCTTCTACCAAGGCATCCTCAACCGAAAGTTTCAGCACCGCTATATTAATTAATACAGCCTCATAGTTAGGGTTCAACTCTAAGGCTTTTTGGTAATATTTTAAGGCTTCTTCTTTTTGGCCAATTTCGGCACTTCCAACCCCTAAGTTGAAATATACTTCTGGATTGTCTGGATCTGAGGCAACAATCTGTCCCATCAATTGATTATATCTGGCTATATCGCCCATTTTATAACTCATGTCTGCATCGGCGCGCATAAGATAAATATCATTGGGGTTTTCGGCGCGGGCTGTTTTCATTAATTGTGAAGCCTTTTCATTATCACCTTTTTCGATATAAATCAGGGTCATATTCCGTAAAATTTCGCCTTTTTTGGATTCGCCAACGACTTTTTCGGGCTTAATGTACTGTCCAGACTTAACAGCGATATTCCGAACATTTTCATTTTCAAAGGATTCCACTTCGCCGGTTTCTTTGTTTGTAGCAACAAACTCTACCGTTTCGCCGGTGTAGCCCGCATCCAGTGCCATTTGATAGTATTTCAGGGCCGAGTCATAATCTTTTGAATTAACGGAATTGCTGGCCGCATAATATAAATCAGAAGGATCCTTGCTCACCAGATAGCTTGTATAAAGTTTTTGGGTTGCTTGGTCATACTGACCGGAAGATTGATCTTGAACCGCACTGTTTATAAGGGCCGCACGCAGGTTTTGAATTGGGCCGGCAAGCTGCGCTTCCATTTTGGGATCCAATTCCCGAGCTTGATTGAAGGCCTCGACAGCACTTTTCAATTTACTGAATTCAGTAGCGCTTCCAGAGCCCAATAGGGCTTGACCCCTTGCGGCATAGAACTGGGCCTTTAAGCCATTGTCTGCTGAGCTGAGCAAGGGTTCGGCTTGGTTCAGAAAATTTAATGCTTCGCTATATTCATTTGACTGAAGTGCTTTTTCGGCTTTTTTGATTTCTTTTTTTTGTCCAAATGAAATAGCAGATACGAAGACAAGTCCTGTTATTAAAATTCGTGTTTTCATGGGTTAAAGTTTATTCGTTATTTTCG
>JBEBRF010000008.1:0-41833 GCA_040394975.1 Aequorivita soesokkakensis | reverse complement strand
GAACTTTCAAAACTAAGATGATGGCAAAGGAAAAATATATACTTGTAAATCAATATTGTACCCACGCTCATATTGAAAACGACTTCGTGCAAAGTCTGCACGAATACGGACTGTTAAGGGTTGAAAAACGGGAAAACGACAGTTTTATTGACGAAAGGGACATTTCCGAAATTGAACGGATGTTTCGGCTGCATCACGATTTGGGGATAAATTTTGAGGGATTGGACGCCATAAAACAGATGCTGAAACGGATGCAAAAGCTTGAAAAGGAATTGCAGCTACTTCAAAAAAAATTGCATTTATATGAATAAAATAGATTGCAATATTTTTGTGTTACACATTAAAACGGAAGTGCATTATATCGCCATCCTTTACGATATATTCTTTGCCCTCTACGCCCATTTTTCCCGCTTCTTTCACTTTTGCCTCGCTTCCATAGGTTACATAATCATCATATTTTATGACCTCGGCCCGAATGAAACCTTTTTCAAAATCAGTGTGGATTACTCCTGCGGCCTGTGGTGCGGTTGCCCCTACGGGAATCGTCCACGCGCGGACCTCTTTTACCCCGGCGGTAAAATAGGTTTGGAGCTTCAATAATTTATATGCACTTCGGATCAATTTTGCGGAACCAGCCTCATCAAGGCCCAAATCTTCCAAAAACATTTGGCGTTCCTCATAGGTTTCCAGCTCTGTAATATCGGCCTCGGTGCCCACTGCCAGCACCAAAACTTCGGCGTTTTCATTGGCCACGGCTTCCTTCACTTGGTCCACATACGCATTTCCGGTTGCGGCGGAGCCTTCGTCAACATTGCAAATATACATTACGGGTTTGTCCGTGATAAATTGGGAATCCATAATAAACTCTTCTCTTTCACTTTCGGTCAAATCGATGGCGCGCACTGAAATTCCGGCTTCCAGCCCGGCTTTAACCTTTAGCAAAGCGGCTTCTTCCTTTTGGGCCTCTTTATTCCCGGTGCGTGCGGCCCGCTTCACTTTTTCAAGCTTTTTATCGACCGTTTCCAAATCTTTCAATTGAAGTTCAATATCAATGGTTTCCTTATCGCGGATTGGGTTTACGCTTCCATCAACGTGAACAATATTGTCATTGTCAAAACATCTCAAAACGTGGAGTATAGCGTCGGTTTCGCGAATGTTGCTCAAAAACTGGTTGCCCAATCCTTCGCCTTTACTCGCCCCTTTCACCAACCCGGCAATGTCAACAATTTCCACTGTGGCTGGCAAAACGCGTTCGGGATTCACCAATTCTTCCAACTTCAACAGTCGTTTGTCCGGGACGTTAACCACGCCAACGTTTGGCTCAATGGTGCAAAACGGAAAGTTTGCGCTTTGTGCCTTGGCGTTCGACAAACAATTAAAAAGAGTGGATTTTCCCACATTTGGCAATCCTACGATCCCTGCTTTCATTTATTTATTTTTTAAGCTATTCCTATCCCGAAACCAGCTTCGGTTTTTGAAAGGTGCAAATATACATTTTCACAACAGAATTTTCATAAATGATTTCAAATTGCTTCCCGTGAAAAATATTAGGTTTTGTTTCACTTCACATTTACATTTAATTAACGATAATAGCCCTATGTTTACCACAATTAACACAAACAAACACCTTATGAAAAAGTTATTGATGAGTATCGCAATAATTGGCCTGTGCAACACCGCAGTGGCCCAAGTGAACAAATCTGTCAAAGAGGAATCCACCACCAAACGCGTGGTGATCAAGGAAGGCAGCGATGTTAAAATTACCGAAACCAAAAAAACCGAAACCGAATCTGGAGGTCTCATTATTGAAGACAACAACAAAATTGACAGGAATTTCCGAGAAGTAACTAAACAGGATAGCGACAAAAAAATGCTTGTCAAAGATGAGTTTAAGGACGCAAAAAACGAAGCGCTTATTGAACAAAAAAGGGAGGCACAGCAGGCGCAACTTGAAGCTTCCAAAAGAGCGGAGGCCGAAATAGCCGCCAAGAAAAAGCTGGAATTTGAAGCCAAAAAAGCGCAAATGGAAAAGGAAATGCTGGAACGAAGGGCCGCACTTCAAAATCGTCCAAAAGGCATGGTCAAGCTGAAAAAGGACTAATTTAGTTCAAAACAGAAAATTATAAATCCATCGCTTTCATGGCGGTGGATTTTTTTTGGGAATTGTAAAAAAAATGGCGGTCATTTCCATTTAACAGAAAATTACAGAAAACATAAAAAGTTTAGGAAATGATTATCAGCACTTTGGATTTATTTAACAGAGTCCTTGTTTAGTTTTGGAACAAACAAATAAATTCAACCATTATGAAAAAAGTATTGATGATTTTTGCATTGGCGGCATTTACAACCTCTTTTGCACAAGTAAATAATAGCGAAATGACCGAAACCGTGACCACAAAAGTTGTAGTCAAGGACAATCAAGGCGTGAAGGTGGACACTAAAGAGGTGACTACCAAAGCATCCCAACCCATTAAACTCGATCCAGCGGACGCAGGAAAAACCGATCAGGACTATTACGTGGGCCCTACGCGTATCCAAACGGATGTGAGTTATAATTCAGACACAAGAAGCTACATGTTCGAAAATGAGGATAAAGGCTATAAAGTTTATGACTACAAATCTGGAGAGAAAAAGGATTATGCCATTTTGCGTCCCACTTCACAAAAAGGTTTTTACATAATGTCGCAAGAAGGAAATAATTCCTTTGGTTACTTTAACCAAGATGGAGACTTTGTTGTGGAAAATTACAATTCCGCGACCGACTCTGTGGAAAAAACGGTTTATAAAATAGAGATGAAAAGCAAGACTTCCGTTAAAAAAATGTAAACTATTAACTTCCCTACAATGGAAACCGCCCGTCACAATGCAAATTTGGCAGGCGGTTTTTTATTTGATTCGATAAAAAAAGCAACCTAAATGGGTTGCTCTTTTCTAGAGATAAATTTTCTTTACTCTTTGTGCATAAACGCCTGTTTCGCCAATAATTCCTCTTCGGTCTCCACGTGATCCTCATCGGGAACGCAGCAATCCACCGGACAAACGGCAGCACACTGCGGCTCATCGTGAAAACCTTTGCATTCAGTACATTTATCGGGGACTATAAAATATATTTCATCACTAATGGGCTCTTGGGCCTCGTTGGCATCAACCAGTTTCCCGCTGGGCAAAACAACTTTTCCGTCTAAATCTGTTCCATCGGCATACCGCCAATCGTCGGCACCTTCATAAATTGCGGTGTTTGGACACTCGGGTTCACAGGCGCCGCAGTTTATACATTCGTCCGTTATAATAATTGCCATAGCTTCTACTTTTTCTAACTTTGCGCAAATTTAACCCCAATTCGGGTAACACCAAAATAAGTATGCAATTAAAACACAGAATTAATGCTTTTGCGGAATTAGGAAATTTTATGCGCGATCTTTCCGCTGGAAACCTCCCTGAATATGCGTCAATTCTCAAAAAAGCCGAGTCTGAAAACGGTTGGTTTACCCAAAACAACATTCACTTCGCCCTCCAAAATTGGTCGGCCTCCCTTTCCAAAAAAAATCTGGAAAAATGGGTCGCCAACTATTCCACGGAATTAGGTTTTCGGGACAGGGAAAAACCAAAAACAATTGCCGTAATAATGGCTGGCAATATCCCGCTCGTGGGCTTTCACGATTTTATTTCGGTTTTGATAACGGGAAACAAGGTTTTGGCGAAGCTCTCTTCCAATGACAAAACACTTTTGCCGATGATTGCTGAAAAATTGATAGCCATCGATCCCGAATTTGAAAGTAGGATAGATTTTTCCCATTCAAAATTGGAAAATTTTGATGCCGTAATTGCCACCGGAAGCAACAACAGCGCGCGCTATTTTGATTTTTATTTCGGAAAATATCCCCATATAATTCGAAAAAACAGAAATTCCATTGCCGTCCTCACGGGGTCTGAAACCGAAGAGGAATTGCGATTGTTGGCCGATGATATCTTTATCTATTTCGGCCTTGGATGCCGTAACGTCTCCAAAATGTATGTTCCTGAAGATTATGATTTTAAAGTGTTCTTCCAAGCTATGTTTGAATGGAAAGAGATTATAAACAACCATAAATACATCAATAATTACGATTATAATAAGGCCGTTTATTTAATGGATAACTTTCCATTATTGGACAATGAATTTATGTTGCTGAAAGAAGACACCGCCCTATCTTCCCCTATTTCCGTAGTTTTCTTTGAAAGATACTCCAACATTGAAGGCTTAAAAAATGAATTGGAAGCACAGTCCGAAGCCATTCAATGCGTCGTTTCAAAAGCGGGTTTTGCTCCGGAAATATATTTTGGGGAATCACAACGGCCACGTTTATGGGAATATGCAGACGGCATAGACACTGTGGAGTTCTTGCTGAAACTTCCGTAGAAAAATAACCATATTTTCTCCCCTTTTATTGGCATAATGCGCATCTTTGCATTTTAAATCTCCACCAAATGCAAAAACATAACTTCAGCGCCGGACCTTGCATTTTGCCACAATCCGTGCTGCAGCAATCCGCGGCTGCAATTTTGAATTTCAACAACTCAAACCTCTCCCTCATTGAAATATCCCACAGGAGCAAGGATTTTGTAGAGGTAATGGAAAATTCCCGCACCCTTGCCCTCGAACACTTAGGCCTACAGAATAAGGGCTATCAAGCGCTATTTCTGCAAGGAGGGGCCAGTCTCCAATTTCTTATGGTGGCCTACAATTTATTGGGGAAAAAAGCTGCCTACCTCAACACCGGAACCTGGAGCAGCAACGCCATAAAGGAAGCAAAAATGCTGGGCGAAATAATTGAAGTGGCGTCATCAAAAAATGAAAATTTTAATTTTATTCCGAAGGATTATTCCGTTCCAGAAGATGCGGATTATTTTCATTGCACCAGCAATAACACCATTTTTGGCACACAAATGCAGCGTTTTCCGTATACGGAAATCCCCATGGTCTGCGATATGAGCAGCGACATATTTTCGCGACAACTGGATTTTTCGAAATTCTCCCTAATTTACGCCGGTGCCCAAAAAAATATGGGGCCAGCGGGAACTACTTTGGTAGTTATCAAAGAAGAAAATCTCGGAAAGGTTTCCCGCGCCATTCCTTCCATGTTAAATTACAAAGTGCATATTGAAAAAGAAAGTATGTTCAATACGCCCGCGGTTTTCCCGGTGTATGTTACTATGCTGACATTGCAATGGCTGAAAGACCTGGGCGGCATTAAAGCGATTGAAAAGATAAACGAACAAAAAGCTGCGCTGCTCTACAGCGAAATTGATAGAAATCCACTTTTTCTGGGTTTTGTTCGAAATAAAGAAGACCGTTCAAAAATGAACGCTACCTTCAATCTTATTGATGAAAACCTAAAAACCACTTTTGAAGATTTGCTGAAACAAGCCGGAATCAGCGGGTTAAGCGGACACCGAAGCGTTGGAGGTTATCGTGCCTCCATGTACAACGCCCTACCTTTAAATAGCGTGCAGGTTCTGGTGGAAGTAATGCAGGCCTTGGAAAAGCGCGTATAAACCAATTCACAAACAAATTTAAAATTGTCTCAAAAAAATATGAAAGTTTTAGCGAATGATGGAATTTCCCAAAGCGCGATAGTGACCCTTAAGAATGCAGGCTTCGAAGTCATGAACGTGCATGTGGCACAGGAGCAACTTCAAAATTTCATCAACGAACACCAAATAGACGTATTGTTGGTGCGCAGTGCAACAAAGGTGCGGAAGAATATTATTGACAATTGCCCTTCCCTTAAAATCATTGGTCGCGGCGGTGTTGGAATGGACAATATTGACGTAGAACATGCCGTCCAAAACGGAATCAACATAATAAACACCCCAGAGGCTTCCTCAGAATCTGTGGCCGAACTTGTTTTTGCACATCTTTTCGGAGGGGTGAGGTTTTTGCACGATTCAAACAGAAACATGCCCTTGGATGGCGATACCAAATTCAACGAGTTAAAGAAAAACTATAGCGCGGGCCGCGAATTGCGAGGGAAAACCTTGGGCATCATCGGCTTTGGAAGGATTGGCCGCCAAGTGGCAAAAATTGCATTGGGATGCGGAATGAAGGTCATTGCCAGCGACCACCAGGTTGGCGAAGCAGATATAAAACTATCATTTTATGATGGGCAGGAAATCACCCTGAAAATTAAAACAGCACCCACCGCCGATTTAATAAAACACAGTGATTTTATAAGCCTGCACGTGCCCTACCAAACAGGATATTTAATTGGAAGGGAGGAAATTGCTAAGATGAAGGATGGTGTTGGCATCGTCAATACTTCCCGCGGAGGCATTTTGGACGAAGCTGCACTCTTGGATGGAATAGAGAGCGGGAAGATATCATTTGCGGCCCTCGATGTCTTTGAGAACGAACCCGCTCCGTCCATAAAAGTGCTGATGCACGACCAAATATCACTGACACCCCATATTGGAGCCTCCACTGAAGAAGCGCAGGAAAGAATTGGAACTGAATTGGCAACCCAGATAATTTCAATCTTGGGATAAATGTTTTTCAGATTTTTAAACTTTGAAATCTAAATTTAATTAACTTTAGAAATTAACCATAAATTTCAAAACTATGTCCGGAATATTAGATTTATTAAACAGCGAAATGGGAAAACAAATTATTGGTGGAATAAGCCATGAAACCAAACAACCCATGGATAAAACCGCCTCAGTTGTAACCTTGGCCATGCCCTTGCTTTTGGGAGCAATGAAGCGAAACGCGAATAACCAAAACGGTGCCGCACAATTAATGAACGCCTTGGATAGCAAACACACCGGCGACATATTGGAAAACCTTACAGGACTCTTTGGAGGAGGTGTCAACGAAGAGGTAAAGCAGGACGGTCTGGGGATTTTAGGCCACATTTTGGGAGGATCACAAAAAAATGCAGTGCAGGCACTATCACAAAAATCAGGGGTGGACACCAATACCGTAATGCAGATTTTACAGGTGGCCGCACCCATCCTCTTAGGGTATCTTGGAAAACAAAAACAGCAGCAAGCAGTCAATTCTGAATCAGGAATTGGCGATTTGCTGGGAAGCCTCATGGGCGGCGGCCAAGGGCAGTCAAAACAGCAATCCATGATTGAATCTTTATTGGATGGCAATAATGATGGCAGTATAATTGACGATATTGCCGGAATGGTAATTGGCGGTGGCAACAACAAAAAGAAAGGTGGATTGGGCGGCCTGCTTGGTGGTTTTTTCGGAAAGTAAAAATCATTTGTCCCAGTGGGCAGTAAGCTTTTCTTTTTTTAATTGAAAGTTAAATCCCTTTTGGGTTTAGCCCCATTCACTAACTTTGCAAAAATCATATTTATGAAAAACCTCATCATCATAACGCTTTTTAGCTTGGCCATCATTGGCTGTGGTACTGCAAACAGTACCGTTGGTGGGAGCGCCACGGATTCTGAAAACGATACCATTCGCATTGCAAATGACAGTTTGGAATATGAAATAATAATTGTAGAGCCAGGGTTCCACTCGTGGCTTGTTTCACAACCGCCTCGTGGATTTTATGGGCAGCCACTGTTGGAAACCAAAAACCATACTTTCGTCACGGAATATAACTACCGTGTGCTTCAGCCCGCGAAGTTTTCATCTGCCCTGTATTCGGAGCGGATAAATTATGAGCCCTCAATTGATTATGGATATGAAGTGAATTATCTTCTTTATAATTATTTTGTATATTTTCAAGAAAAATACAATCAAAAATTTAGTGGAGGAAGAAATTGAAAAAACTAAAACAACGCTGGAACATTCAATCCAATAGCCAATTATTTATCATTTTTCTGGTTTTTGCCATAACGGGCAGTACTGCCGCAAAACTAGCTGCCCCGGTAACCGATCTTTTTGGAATTGAAAAGGAAATGGGCTGGTATATTTACTGGCCCTTCAGGATTTTGATTATTCTTCCCATTTATAAAGTGCTTCTCGTTTTATTCGGGTGGATTTTTGGTGAGTTTGCGTTTTTCTGGAACTTTGTAAAAAAAATGCTTCGAGGCATGGGGCTCGGGTTTTTGTTCAATAAATGAAACTTTTAAAAAATGAAATAGTTCGTGTTGTTACAGTTGCGGTCTTTACGATCGCACTCTGCCTTCCTGTGGCAGTAAAACTTGCACATAGCTTTGAGAACCATCAACACGAAATCTGCACAGAACGCTCTGTCCACATCCACACACAACAACTGGACTGTTCCATCTGTGATTTTCATTTTTCAATCTTTAATTTTAAGCCCCAGCCATTTCCCGAATTAACAGTAACCAATGAATTTCAAAAAAGTGAATTTGTTTATCTTTTTGAAATCTTCAATAAAAAAGCTTCCCCGTTTTATTTAAGAGGGCCACCGCTCCTTTCTTGATTTCTTAGGACTTAGTATTCAAAATTAATTTTTAAAATCAAGAAAGCATGAAAAATATGCTCTGCTTGCTCATACCTTTTTTGTGTACGGCAGCAATATCCCAAAATTCATTAATTGGCACCATAACCGCATCAAATACTAACACGCCACTGCCTGCCACGGTGTATATTCCACAACTGGAAAAAGGCACCGCTGCAGATTTTGACGGAAACTATGAACTCAAAAACATTCCCGACGGAACTTATAATATAGTTTTCTCACTGTTGGGATATGCATCAGTTTCAAAAAAAATTACATTCTCAAACAGACAATCCGTAACCGAAAACCTCCAATTGGAAGAAAGCGCAGTGGAAATGGAAGAAGTCATTGTCTCTACCCCATTCCATAAATTGCAGAGCGATAACGTGATGAAAGTGGAGCGGATTTCTACCACTGATTTAACGTCATCCGGCGCCATCACCCTGGCCGATGGAATTAAAAATATTGCGGGCGTTAATCTTTTAACAACGGGAACGGGCATTGGAAAACCCGTGATCCGCGGACTAAGTTCAAACCGTGTTTTGACATACACCCAAGGCGTACGGCTGGAAAACCAGCAATTTGGCGACGAGCACGGACTCGGAATTAACGAAGCGGGCATTGAAAGTGTGGAGGTCATCAAAGGGCCGGCCTCACTTTTGTACGGCAGTGATGCTTTGGGCGGGGTGCTGTATTTGAATCCTGAAAAATTTGCGCCTTCCGGTGAAACCCAGGCCGATTTGAACAGCACCTTTTTCTCAAACACCTTGGGAACTTCAACAAATATGGGAGTGCGGGTTTCCGGCGAAAAACTGAAGTTTATGGCCCGTGGGGCCTCTTCATCGTTTAGTGACTATGAAACCGGCGCCAACTATCGGGTGACGAATTCCCGTTTTAACGAACAGGATGTAAAGACCGGCGTTCAATATTTTGGCAGCAGGATTAAATCCACCCTTCGGTACAACTACAACCGCTCAAACATTGGCATAGCTGAAGAGATTGGCGAACAGACCCGGTCAAAAGATTTGGAACTCCCCTTTCAGGAAATTGACAACCATATTTTGAGTTTTCACAATACGCTTTATTTCAATAGATCCAGTTTAGATGTAAATGTGGGTTATTTGTTCAACGACCGCCGCGAATTTGAGGATGAAATGAACACGGCGGCGCTTCGGCTGAAGTTGAACACATTTAATTATGATGTGAAATACAACCTGCCCGAATTGGGCAAATTCGAAACCATTATCGGTTTGCAGGGAATGTTGCAAAACAATAAAAACGAAGGCGAAGAAATTTTGATACCCGATGCAAACACTACCGACATCGGGGTTTTGGCCACCTCACATTATCATTTGGAAAAAATGGACATTCAAGCGGGAATTCGTTTTGATTCCCGAAAAATTGAAACGGAGGCCGCCCGGAACCCGATGGATGAAGATTTTGTCCCGGCGCTGAACAGAACATTTAACAGTTTTACCGCGGCCCTCGGGGCAAAGTTGGATATTGGAGAAAAAATTTCTGCGCGCCTCAACTTTGCGAGTGGCTTCCGGGCGCCAAATTTAGCCGAACTTACTTCCAAAGGAGTCCACGAAGGCACAAATAGATATGAACGCGGAAATCCAAATTTGACTTACGAGCAGAACTTTCAAACAGATTTTTCGGTTGAATTTAGAAACGATCATATTGAATTATTTGCGAATGGATTTTACAATGTGGTGAACGATTATATCTTTCTTTCGCCCACTTCCGCAATGATTGACGGCACAGCTGTTTATGATTATCTTCAAAATGATGCTGCGCTTTACGGAGGCGAATTTGGTTTTCACCTGCATCCGCATCCTTTGGATTGGCTCCATCTTGAAAGCAGTTTTGAAACCGTTACCGGAAAATTAAACACCAATGATTATCTGCCTTTGATACCTTCCAATTCCCTTCGAAACACTTTCCGGATGGAACTGCACGACGGTAAATTTCGAAAATCAAGTGCCGCATTTGTCACGCTCGAAAGTACATTCAATAAAAAAAACGTGGGCAACTTTGAAACTGAAACCGCGGGATACTCACTGCTAAGCGCGGGAATTGAAAGTAGTTTTCAAATTCAAAGAATACTGTTGAAATTAGGGATTAACGGAACTAATTTGACCAATAAGGAATACATTTCACATCTTTCGAGATTTAAGCCGGAGGGTATCTTTAATATTGGCCGGAGTATAAACGTAACTTTAAAAGTGGCAATCTGAGAAAAAAAATGGCCCCAAAATCGGGGCCATTATATTCATTCATTTATAGGTACCTCAATGACCTGTGGGGCGGGCTGTTTTTTCCAAACAAAGGTGTAAATCCACATTAGGGTAAAAGTGGGGACAACATCTGTAAAGGGCAGTATTTCCTCTAAAAACACTACTGCCGCAGCAATTTTTCCTTCGGTACCTTTGTACATATTCTTCATCTTTTTTGCGGCAAATGGTGCCCAAATTAAATCTAAAAATGGCCCCACCACTGGAATTGCCATTGTGGCCATCCCCACAAGATCAAAGATAATCCCGCGGCGCAATAATCTATACTTTTCGTTTTTCATTTTTGTTGTGTTTGAATTTTCAATGTTTAATCAAAAAACATTCCGAAAATTAAGACAAGTCGTGGCTTATTAATTTCAAAAATTCACTTCGCGTTTCTATGGCCTCAAACTGTCCTCTAAAGCCGGAAGTAGTTGTAACACTATTCTGCTTCTGGACCCCGCGCATCATCATGCACATATGTGAAGCTTCAATGACCACCGCCACGCCCTTTGGTTTCAATGTGTTGTTGATACATTCCAAAATATCATGCGTCAACCGTTCCTGCACTTGAAGTCTTCGTGCGAAAACATCGACCACACGGGGAATTTTACTGAGCCCCACAATATAACCATCGGGAATATAGGCAATGTGCGCCTTCCCGAAAAAAGGCAGAATATGGTGCTCACACAGTGAATAAAGCTCAATATCCTTTATAACAACCATGTCGTGATAAGCTTCGGCAAACATGGCGCTTTTCAGTATTTCCGCGGGATCTTGGCAGTTTCCCGATGTTAAAAACTGTATTGCCTTTGCCGCTCTTTCTGGGGTTTTTTGTATTCCCTCGCGGGAAATATCCTCGCCAATTGTGTTTAAAATCTTGCTGTAATTATCCTTTAAATCGTCCGTAACGGGCTGGTCGTATTCTTCAAAATAGCTATAGGATGACATTCCTTTTTTGTTTAATGGTTCAAAAACAAAAGTAAACACATAAGTTCGAATAAAAACAATATAACCCATCCCATTGCATTATAGCGCTATAAATAGTACTTTCACGCTTTAAATTTTTGTAATGATAATAGCCCAAAACATCCATAAATATTACGAAAATCTACACGTTTTAAAAGGTGTTGACCTCCATATCAAAAAAAGTGAAATTGTTTCTATTGTGGGTGCATCCGGCGCCGGGAAAACAACATTGTTGCAGATCTTGGGAACGCTGGACGCGTTTGACGCTTCCCAAAGCAAACTGGAAATAAACGGAATAAACATCGGTTCCCTTTCGGTGAAAAAACTGGCAAAATTCAGAAATGAAAATTTAGGATTCATTTTTCAGTTCCATCAATTGCTTCCCGAATTTACGGCGCTTGAAAACGTTTGTATTCCGGCGTTTATAAAAAACACTTCAAAATCTGAAGCCATAAAAAGGGCGAAACAACTGTTGAAATTCTTAGGGCTTTCACACCGTGAAGCACACAAACCCAATGAACTTTCTGGCGGCGAACAGCAGCGCGTTGCCGTGGCAAGGGCCTTGATAAACAACCCTGCAATAATTTTGGCCGACGAGCCCAGCGGAAATCTGGACACCGAAAGCGCCGAAAATTTGCACAATCTATTTTTTAAGCTCCGCGATGAATTTGGACAAACCTTCGTTATCGTAACCCACAATACAGAGCTTGCAAACATGGCGGACCGAAAGTTGGTAATGCAGGATGGGGTTATCGTAAAATAACCTTTGTAAAAATGAACAAATCACAACTGAGGGAATTTCTCGATGAAAAGGCCGCGCTATACAACCATCCCGATTTTATAGTAACGGACCCTATTCAAATTCCGCTTTTGTTCACCCAAAAGGAAGACATTGAAATTGCTGGTTTTCTCGTGGCCACAATTGCTTGGGGAAACCGAAAAAGCATCATTAACAACGGGCACAAATTGATGGGAATGATGGGCAATTCACCCTTTGATTTTGTTATGGATTTTTCTGGAAACAATTCAAAATCAATTGAATCTTTTGTCCATCGCACCTTTAATGCTGAGGATTTGATTTATTTTTTAAAGGCGCTGCAACATATTTATAAAAACCACGGCGGTCTGGAAAAAGTGTTTTCAGCCCATTGCGAAATTGATTCCACGCAACCCGCAATCCATAATTTCAAGAAAATATTTTTTGAATTGCCCCATCTTCCCAGAACCCAAAAACACATCAGCGATCCCTTCAAAAATTCGGCTGCAAAAAGATTGAACATGTTTTTACGGTGGATGGTGCGGAAAGATAGCGCGGGCGTGGATTTTGGGATTTGGAAAAACATATCGCCATCACAGCTTTCTTGTCCTCTGGACGTTCACAGTGGGAACGTGGCGCGCAAATTAAAACTGCTAAGCAGAAAGCAAAACGACGCCAAAGCCTTGGCCGCACTGGACGCCTCGCTTCGGAAATTTGATCCGGCAGACCCCGTGAAATATGATTTTGCCCTCTTCGGCCTTGGCGTTTTTGAAGGGTTTTGATTTCCCATTCTACCCATTTTTCGCAATAGGTAATTATCCCTATTTTTTGTAAAATGTTGTACATTTACGCTGAAACCTTAAACACCGATCTGTGCGGGATTTTCGCTAAATTTTTAAAAAAAATACTGTGGTTGCACCCCCATTTCCTGTGGACGAAGAACAGCGGCTGGCCGCAGTGCGCTCCTATAATTTGCTGGATACCCTGCCCGAAAAGGATTTTGACAACATTACTGCCCTTACGGCGAGCATTTGTGATGTTCCCATTTCCTTGGTGACTCTGCTTGACGCTGACCGCAATTTTTTAAAATCGCATTATGGTTTAAATTTTAATCAATCGCCGCGCGACACTTCCTTTTGCGGACATGCAATCTTGGAAGAATCAAACCTGTTTATAGTGGAAGATGCCAGAAAAGACGCCCGGTTTGTTGACAATCCATTGGTGACCCAGGGAAATGCAATCTTTTACGCAGGGGTGCGGTTGGTGAATTCAGACGGTTACCCGCTGGGGACGCTCTGCATTTTTGACCACAAGCCGCGGATTCTCTCTAAATCACAAAGAAAAGCGCTCATTGCCTTGGCCTACCAAGTTGTGAACCTTTTTGAAGCACGAAAACGGAACAGAATCCTCATGGCGGTGCAGGAAGAGTTGCGGGAAAAAAACGAAGAACTGAAGAATTTTGCCGGAATTGTTTCACACGACATGAAAATGCCCTTGGCCAATATGATAATTACTTCAGATATGCTTCGAAGCAAATATGGGCATTTTCTGGACAAACAGGGGCAGGAATATTTAGATTATATAAAACAGTCATCCTTCACCCTGAGCGAATACATCAGTGGTCTTTTGGAACATTACGAGAGTGACAAAACGGCCGCGCTGCACACCGAACAGTTTGACAGCAACGACCTTTTGGAGGAAATCATTGAACTGTTGAATATAAATGTTGACTGTGAAATAAACCTTCCCGAAAATAATATTGAAATGAAGGCAAACAAGTCTGCACTGGAACAAATTATACTGAATCTTGTGGGCAACAGCATAAAATACAATGATAAAAAACGAATAAAAATAGACATAGACTGTTTTGAAAAAGATGGCGCTTACCATTTTTCCGTTGCAGACAACGGTATGGGAATTCCAAAAGCGGATATCGTTTCAATTTTTAACCTTTTTGCCACTATCGGCAAACTTGACCGAAATGGAAAAAAAGGCAATGGTATTGGCCTCTCCACGGTCAAAAAACTCGTTACCAAACTTGGCGGCAATATAGAAGTTACTTCAAAAGTTGGTAAAGGCACCACCTTCAAATTTTATATCAAAAAAAATTAATTCCCCCCTCTTTATAGATTTTGAAATTTTCTTGGTCTAATTTAGCGCAGATTAGCGCCACGGCAACTCAATAAAGCCTAAGAAAAAATATGATTCTCCCGAAATTCCCCAATGATGAAGCAGAGCGGCTTGCCGAATTAAAAAAGTATAATTTACTCGATACCCTTTCCGAAAATGATTTTGACAACATAACCACACTGGTAGCCACCATTTGTGACGTACCCGTTTCACTGATAACGCTTTTGGACAGTGACCGGAATTTCTTTAAATCCCATTTTGGCCTCGATTTTAACCAAAGCCCCAGAAACATTTCCTTCTGTGCCCACGCCATTCTTCAAAATGAGGAAATATTTATCGTGGAAGACGCTACAAAAGATGAGCGCTTTATGGACAATCCATTGGTAAACGAAGCAAAAGCCATATTCTACGCAGGTGTTCCTCTAATGAACAGCGCGGGGTTTAAGCTGGGCACGCTGTGTGTCTTTGACCATAAACCCCGAATATTGAGCGAGGTACAGATCACAGCGCTCAAATCTCTCGCAAAACAAGTGGTCATTCTTTTTGAGCTTCGGAAAAAAAACAAACTGCTGACAGACTTTCAAAAAGAGCTGCAACAGCGCAATGAAAGATTGGTGAATTTTGCACATTTAGTGTCCCATGACCTAAAATCCCCGTTGGCCAATATCACTTCCCTAACCCGCATGCTGCGCGATGAAAACGAAGGGCAATTTTCGGAAACTTCCGCATTGTACCTCAATTATATTGAAGAATCTTCGGTTTCATTAAAAAACTACATCAACGGAATCCTCAAATTCTATAAAAATGAGGAGCTAATGGACGCCCGTAAACAGGACGTTCAGCTAAAAGATCTATTTGAGGAAATAAAAGAAATTTTGATAACCGACGATATTGTTTTTGAATTTCCAACCCAAGGGATGCTGAGCAATGTTAACGCCGCTGCCCTTACCCAAATTTTTCTCAATTTAATTGACAACAGCCTGAAATACAACCTCAACGAAACGAGAACGGTGAAAATAACGTATGCCGCAGAGGCCGATTTTCACAAATTTGCAATCAAGGACAACGGAATGGGAATAGACCTGGGCGTGCAAGAGGAAATATTCAAACTTTTCAAAACTACCGGAATCAAAGATCGCAACGGAAAAGAAGGAACCGGCATTGGGCTTGCTACGGTAAAAAGTTTAGTGTCCAAATTAGGAGGGACCATTTCATTGGAATCTGAACCTGGAAAGGGAAGTCTCTTCACCTTTACCATTCAGAAATAGCTTTAATCTCATTCCATTTTTTATCTTTGGGCAATATTTAAAGGAATGCAGTTCAAACACCCCGAAATTCTTTACGCCCTTTTTCTGCTGCTCATCCCGATATTTATTCATCTTTTCCAACTTCGGCGCTTTCAGAAAGTTGCGTTTACCAATGTTGCTTTTTTAAAGAAAGTTACCATTCAGACTCGAAAAAGTTCACAACTCAAAAAATGGCTCACATTATTGATGCGGTTGCTGGCGTTGGCCTGCATCATTATTGCCTTTGCGCAGCCTTTTTCGGCATTGCAGACTGGCATAAATTCAAAAAAGGAAACCGTGATTTATATTGATAATTCGTTCAGTATGCAGGCCAAGGGCGCGAAAGGCCCACTTTTGGAACGAGCCTTGCAGGATCTGTTCGATCATTCGGGCGGTGCTGAAAAACTAAGTTGGTTCACAAACAATTCCGAACGGAAAAACGCATCGCCACAAGATTTCAAAAGTGAGGTCCTTTCTATTGAATACTCCCAAAATCAGTTAACGCCATCGGCTGTGCTGCTCAAGGCGCAACAGCTTTTTTCTGATGAAGCTGATCTGCAAAAGCGTTTGGTCTATCTTTCCGATTTTCAACAGACCGCTCTCTTTCCAGAAATTCCTAACGGTATAATCTTAGATGCCGTTCAATTAAAGCCCGTAAAACCTTCAAACATAGCGATTGATACGGCCTATATTGATTCAAAAAATGCTGCCACCTCTCAGTTGAAAGTGCGGATTTCAAAAAATGGGGAAGCCGCAGCAGTGCCCATTTCGCTTTTCAACAAAGAAAAACTGATTGCAAAAACCGCATTGGAGTTTTCAGACGGAACCCACGGCACCGTAGCTTTTGATATTGACAACTCGGAAGCGTTTATTGGAAAGCTGCAAATAGAGGAACCGAACCTGACTTTTGACAACTCCCTCTTTTTCAGCATCAACAAACCGGGCAAAATTAAAGTGCTGGCCATCAATGAAAGCGATGGGAATTTTCTGAAGCGTCTTTTTGAAAAAGAAGCGTTCCAGTTTACACAGCAGCCCTTTAAAATGCTGGACTACAACGAAATTCCGGACCAAAATTTCATTGTTCTGAATGAACTGAAGGAAATTCCCGCATCTTTGGCAACCGCACTAAAATCTTTCGAGGCCGCCGGAGGCAGTATTTTGGTCATTCCCGCAGCGGAGGCTGATATAAATTCTTATAACAATTTTCTTTCATCAGTGGGCCTAACACGTTTTTCGGAAGAAAAAATATCGGAAAAAAAGATTACAAAAATCATTTTCTCCCACCCGTTGTTTAAAGATGTCTTTGAAAAGACAGTAGTAAACTTTCAATATCCGAAGGTGAATTCATTTTACAATTTTTCAACACAAGCAACCTCGGTGCTTGGATTTGAGGACAGCCAACCGTTTTTGCTCCAAACCAACAAAAGTTATTTGTTCACGGCGCCCATAAACCTTTCAAATTCAAACTTTCAAAATTCGCCATTGGTGGTTCCCACTCTTTATAATATGGCATTGCAAAGTTTGCCATTGCCCCGTTTGTACTACACCATTGGCGAACAAAATACCTTCGCAATTCCGGTGAAACTGGGTGCCGATGAAATTCTGAACATAAAGGATAGCGTAACGCAATTTATTCCACTTCAGCAAACAAAGGCAAATTTCGTTTTAATGACAACTTCCGAAGAACCCAACAAAGCCGGGAACTATCAAATTGAAAAGGAGGCCGAATTTTTGGAAAATATAAGTTTTAATTATTCCAGAAACGAAAGTGAATTACAGTATTTGAATTTAGACCAATGGCACGGGGCGCAAAGCCACGAAAGTGTGGCCGGCCTTTTTGAAGCTATCAATGATACCCACGCCACTAATAGTTTTTGGAAATGGTTTGCTATTTTTGCATTGCTCTTTTTACTCGTTGAAATGCTCATCTTAAAATTCTACAAATGAAGTTGTTGCTAAAATCCGCCACCATTGTGGATGCTTCCAGTAAGCACCACCTAAAGAAAAGGGATGTTTTAATTGAAAATGGCAAAATTTCCAAAATTGCCGCCAACATCCCCACTCCGCCAAAAGCAAGGGAGCTTTCCCTTCAAAACCTTCATATTTCACAGGGTTGGTTTGACAGTAGTGTTTCCTTTGGCGAACCCGGATTTGAGGAACGCGAAACCATTGAAAACGGTTTGAAAACAGCTGCACTCAGCGGATTTACGGGTGTGGCCGTGAACGCGAACAGTTTTCCGGTAACGGATAGCAAAGGCCATATAAAATTTCTGAAAAGCAAGGCCGAAGCAAATGCCGTGAGTGTGTTCCCTATTGGCGCCCTGACCGTTGGCAGCAAGGGAAATGACTTGGCCGAACTGTATGATATGCGGAATGAAGGCGCCGCTTCCTTTTACGATTATAAAAGCCCGATAGCCAATGCGAACCTTTTGAAAATCGCTTTGCAATACACACAAAGTTTTGATGGGTTGGTACAATCCTTTCCCCTTGAAAAATCGGTTGCGCGAAATGGAATGGTAAACGAGGAAATAAACAGTACCCGACTTGGCCTAAAGGGAATCCCCGCGCTTTCCGAAGAGCTTCAAATAATCCGGGATTTATATATTTTGGAATATACTGGCGGCAAGCTTCACATTCCCACCATTTCCACCAAAAAATCGGTTGAATTGATAAGGGATGCGAAAAAAAGGGGGCTGAACGTGACTTGCAGCGTTGCCATTTTCAACCTCATTTTAACAGACGACATTTTGGAAGATTTTGATACGAATTACAAATTGCTTCCACCCATTCGCACCAAGGAAGACAACAAAGCCCTTATAAAAGGTTTGAAAGATGGCACCATTGACGGCGTTACCAGCGACCATAACCCAATTGATCTGGAACATAAAAAAACTGAATTTGAGCACGCGCTTTTCGGAAGCATAGGCCTTGAAGGAAGTTTTGGGGCTGTAAATGCCATTTTGGGCACCGAAGAAGCCGTGAAAGTGTTGACAGGCCTAAAAAATGCCTTTGGCATTTCCGCGGAAAAAATTGAAGAAGGAAACCGCGCCAACCTTAGTCTCTTCAACCCCAATAACGGGTGGACGTTTACTGAAAGCGACATAATTTCCAGCTCAAAAAACTCGGCTTTATTGGGTTCTAAACTGAAGGGAAAGCCCTATGGCATATTCTCAAACAATAAATTGGAACTGAATAAATAATGAAAACCGCCATTCTCGGAAGAAACACCGCCCTTATTGCGTATGCACCTTTTGTGGGATTCCTTATTGCATTTTTTATAAACAAGGACGAAAACCACGCCTTTGCCACTTGGCATATAAAGAATATGTTTGGCCTGTTCCTTTTGTTCATTGTTTCACTAATTGTACAGGCCCGGGTTAATATAGTTGCGGGCGATATACTGTGGTTGCTGTGTGTGTTGGTTTGGATTTACAGTTGGGCAATGGCCTATTTCAACCACAAAAAAAGCATTCCCGTTTTAAGCGATAAATTTCAGTCATGGTTTACTTTTTTAGATTAAACTATTCTATATCTTTAGCTAATAATAACCAAAAACCCAATTAAAAATATGGAAACAACTACAGACAATGGCAAAACGGTCGCCATCATTGCTTATATAACGCTTATTGGCTGGATTATCGCCCTAATAATGAACAACGGAAATAAGACCGCCCTTGGCTCCTACCACGTGCGCCAGTCCTTGGGGATTATGTGTGTGGCAGTAGTATTGTCAATATTAGGTGGATTTCTTGGAATTTGGATTCTTTCCACAATCATAAACTTGGCTTTGTTGGTATTGTGGCTTCTCGGGCTCATAAGTGCGGTGCAGGGCGAAATGAAGCCAGTTCCCGTTTTGGGCGAACAATTCCAGGAATGGTTTAAGGGAATTTAATTTTAATCACTTTTTTAACAAGACCTTTTTACTGAAAACCCATCAGTTCAAAAGGTCTTGATTATTTTTGAAAACTATGGAAAAGCAGACCCTTCTTTTGGAACACAATTACCGACCCGCAAAGAATGCTTCTGAAAAACCACCGGCCATCGTGATGCTGCACGGTTTTGGAAGTGATGAAAACGACCTGTTTTCATTCGCAAGTGAATTGCCCGAAAAATATGCAATCATTTCGCTGAAAGCACCTATACGCCTGGAACCATACGGAAACGCTTGGTACAATATTTATTTTGACAATTCACAGGGAAAGTTCAGCGACGATGCGCAGGCCATTGCCTCGCGCGAACTGGTTTCAAAATGCATTGACCAAATAGTTGAAAAATACAAAGTTGACAAGAATAACATTACGCTTCTGGGCTTTAGCCAAGGCACTATTTTGGGTTTTGGAGTTGCGCTGAGCTATCCCGAAAAAGTGAAAAACGTTATCGGGCTGAGCGGCTACCTAAACGAAGCGATTTTAAAGGAAAACTATGCTTCGAATGATTTCAGCAAACTTAAAATTTATACCTCCCACGGAAGCGTGGACCAAGTGATTCCCGTTCAATGGGCCCGAAAAACGGAACCGTTCCTCAAAAATTTAAATATTGAAGTGACCTATTCCGAATTTCCCGTTGGGCACGGGGTTGCTCCACAAAATTTATATGAACTAAAAAACTGGCTTTCTGAACAGTAAATCAGTTGGGATACAATAACGAAGCAATGGGAGTAAGCTCAATCTCCTTATTTTGGTTGAAGGAAAACTCCAGAATCATTTCGCCCCAATAGGTGCCATCGCTAAAATCTGCCAATATCCATTTGTGGTTCAGGAATTTCAGTTTGTTTATCTTCAAGCTTCCGTCCATACCTTCAAAGGGAACTAAGGGGTTATTTCCCTTGGTTAAATTCAACTCATAAATCTGGTCAGAGACCATTGCTTCCACAGCGGCTCCCTCATAGCCCAGATTTTCCAAGTATGTCATCGCATTTTCATTTCCCAAAAGCGAAAAATAATTCAAATCCCTCACTTGTGTCTGAAGGTTTTCCAGTGAATCCTTGCCAATAATTATATTTTCCTCCAGTTTTATGATCCGTGCTTCCTGTGATTCAAAAATTTTCTTTTCATTCATATATTGAAAAAAAATGAACAGTAAGGCGAAAAAAAACAGATAGATAAAGATTTTATTTGTCATGGTCAAACAGTTATTTTAAGTGTGTCATAAGCCAGATGAACGTTTTTAGGAAGTTTTCTCTCGGCTTCTTCGTGAAAGCCCATCAAATGGCTGATATGTGTGAAATAGGTTTTTTCAGGATTTACCCTTCCTATAAATTCAAGGGCTTCCGAAACATTTAAATGTGAATAATGCGGTTTTTCCCGCAGCGCGTTTATCACCAAAACCTTTGTTCCTTTTATTTTTTCCAATTCAGGTTCCGCAATGGTTTTTACATCGGTCAAATAGGTAAAATTTTCTATGCGAAAACCCAATACGGGCAGGGTGTCGTGCATGGCCTCAATGGGAATTACCTTCTTTCCCCCAATAATAAAAGGAGTGCTTTTGTCAATCTCAATTTCTTTGATTTCCGGAGCCCCGGGATACTTATTTACCGTCGCAAAAATATAGGCAAAGCGCTCCCGCAATGATTTAAAAACACGCGGATGGGCATAAAATGGCAAATTGCCCTGTTTGAAATTAAAAGGGCGGATATCGTCCAGGCCGGCGGTGTGGTCGCTGTGTTCATGGGTGAGCAAAATGCCGTCCAGTTTTGAAACATTCTCGCGCAACATTTGCTGCCGAAAATCGGGGCCACAATCTATTACGTAAGAAAAATTGGACCAACGCAATAAAACCGACACCCGCAACCGTTTATCTTTTGGATCGGCACTTAAACAGACAGGGTGATCGCTACCAATTACGGGAATTCCTTGTGAAGTTCCGGTGCCTAAAAATGTAATCGTCAATGTTGGGTCCATTGCCGCAAAAATACTGGTATTTTTTTTGTTTGCCTATTGTAATCCATACCTTTGTGAATTAAATATATTAAGTCGCTATGCCCGAATCCCTATTAGGAGACAAGGAATTTGAAAATATTCCTTCCATAAAAAGCAAGGCTTTACGGATTAACCTGAACGAGAATATTTACGGCACTTTTGCCGAAATAGGGGCCGGACAGGAAACTGTTCGGAATTTTTTTAGGGCCGGCGGCGCTTCGGGTACCATTGCAAAAACAATGTCGGCTTATGACAAGGATTTTAGCGACGCCATCTATGGCGGTGAGGAAGATGGCAGATACGTAACCGAATCGAGGCTTCAGAAAATGCTTTCGCATGAATTCGATTTAATTGAAGAACGCATCAATCGGGAAAAACACCCAAACAGACTTTTCTTTTCGTTTGCAAACACGGTTGCCACCATTGATTTTGCGAAGCAATACAAAGGCCACGGATGGGTGGGCATTCGCTATCAAATAGATCCTAAAGAGCCTTATAATGAAATTACCCTGCACATCCGCTTCCATGAAAACGATGCACAGTTACAGCAAATCACGTTGGGAACTTTGGGCGTGAACCTCATTTACGGCGCATATTATAAATATGACCAGCCCAATAAATTGCTTCGGTATCTTTATGACCATATTGATAAGGACAAGATTGAAATAGACACCATAAACTTTTCCGGGCCGCGCTTCGCCGATGTGGATAACAGATTGATGAGCCTTCAATTAATCAAAAACGGGATGACCGATGCGGTGATGTTTGATCCCGACGGCCACAACATACTGCCGGCAAGAATTCTTTACAAGAAAAACATATTGGCCCTGCGCGGAAGCTTTCGTCCTGTAACGAAGGTTAACATTGATATGTTTGAGCGCTCCTATGAAATGTTCCTACAAGAAAACCGGGTTGAAAAAGACAGGACCGAAGTGGTTTTTGAAATAACACTCTCAAATCTTCGCGCGGAAGGGGAAATTGACGAAGAAGATTTTATGGACCGCGCGCGATTGCTCTGTTCCTTGGGCTATACGGTGATGATCTCGAACTTTCAGGAATATTATAAACTCGTGGAATATTTCTCAAGATACACCAAAATGCGAATGGGCCTGGCCATGGGAGTCAACAATTTAGTGGACATTTTTGATGAAAAATACTATCGCCATTTAAGCGGTGGAATTTTGGAGGCCTTTGGGAAATTATTTTTCAAGGACCTTAAAGTGTACCTATACCCAATGAAGGATCCAGAAACCGGAGAATATATCAATAGCGAAAACCTAAAGGTGCACCCACGAATGAAGGAATTGTACAAATTCTTTAAATACAACGGAAAGTTGGTAGATATAACGAACTATAATCCTGCAAATATGGATATTTTTTCGCGCGAAGTTCTGTCCATGATAGAAACCGGCGAGGAAGGATGGGAAGAAATGTTGCCACCCGGAGTTTCAGAAATCATAAAAGACAAACAACTTTTCAATTACCAGCCTCTCTCGGCAAATATTAAAACTTAAAGGAGTATTTGAGCGGCGTGGTCCTTGGTCTTGACTTTGTCAATTACCCGCACAATGGTGTTGTTTTCATCAATCACAAAAGTTATTCTGTGAATGCCGTCAAACACCCTGCCCATAAATTTTTTGGGCCCCCAAACCCCGAATGCATTAATCACATCTTTATTTTCATCTGCGAGCAATGGAAAGGAAAGGTTATGTTTTTCACTGAATTTTTTTTGGAGCCTTTGGCTGTCAGCACTTACACCCAAGAGGTCAAAACCTTGCTCTTGGAGCAAGTCATAATTATCGCGAAGATTACAGACTTCCACAGTGCAACCAGGGGTATTTGCTTTCGGATAGAAAAAAACCATCCATTTTTTTCCCGCATAGTCTTTTGACGAAATAACATTTCCATCTTGATCCTTTCCTATGAAATCTGGAGCTTTATCTCCCACCTTTAATGTTTTCATTATCCCTATTTTTGCATAAAAATACTTAAAATGACCAAGAAAGAAAAAGTTCAGTTTGTTATTGATACCTTGAACAAAATATATCCACAGGTTCCCATTCCTTTAGATCATAAAGATCCGTACACATTATTGATCGCTGTTCTGCTTTCCGCGCAAAGCACAGATGTTCGGGTAAACCAAATTACTCCAATTTTATTTCAAGTTGCCGACAATCCATATGACATGGTAAAACTAACCGTTGAGGAAATCAGGAAAATCATAAAGCCAGTGGGACTTTCGCCCATGAAATCAAAAGGAATTCACGGTCTCTCCGAAATTTTGATTGAAAAATACAACGGCCAAGTGCCCGCTGATTTTGATGCACTGGAATCATTACCAGCTGTGGGCCACAAAACCGCGAGCGTTGTTATGAGTCAAGCCTTTAATGTGCCGGCCTTTCCGGTAGATACACATATTCACAGATTGATGTACCGTTGGGGTTTTAGCAGCGGTAAGAACGTGGTGCAAACGGAACGAGACGCAAAAAAGCTGTTTCCGGAAGATCTATGGAATATACTCCACCTTCAAATAATATGGTACGGAAGGCAGTATTCACCGGCCCGTGGCTGGAATTTGGAAAAGGATATCATTACCAAAACCATCGGTAGAAAAAAAGTGATAGATACCTATTTGAAAGACCAAAATAGAAAACTTGTGAAAACCCGAAAATTAAAAAATCCAAATACATAAACTTTTGAAGATTTTTTCAAAAAAAAACCCCGAAAAGCTAATTCCAGGGTTTTTCCAAAGTTTAGTTTAGAAGTGCTTCAAACTTCATTTTATGGTAATCTATAACACTTAAAGCCATTGAATAATCCAGAAGAAATTTTATGGTTTCTTCTTTTGGAACGAGATTTTTATTCACGTCGTCCACACGTGATGTTTCAGAGTAAAATTTTTGCATAGAATGTTATTTTGATGTTTTATTTCCAAATAACGCAGCAAAATTTACTTTATTGTATCAATTGGTCAATATAATATTATGTTTGTCTATTACCTTGCGCAAATTGATCAGCGCATACCGCATCCGTCCCAGTGCTGTATTGATACTGACGCCAGTTTGGAGGCTAATTTCCTTAAAGCTCATGTCTTTATAGATTCGCATTATCAACACTTCTTTTTGATCTTCCGGGAGTTCGTCTATCAACCTCCTAACATCGTTTTCAACTTGCCCCTTAATGATTTGTCTTTCAATGTTCAATGAATTATCGCTTAAAACGGAAAATATATTGAAATCATCATTGTTCTCAAACTTGGGCATTCTGTTATTCTTTCTGAAGTGGTCAATAACTAGATTGTGGGCAATGCGCATTACCCAGGGCAAAAACTTCCCTTCTTCGTTATAGGCTCCCCTTTTCAGGGTCTTGATTACCTTTATAAAGGTATCCTGAAAGATATCCTCGGCAACATCCCTATCAAAAACCTTGGAATAGATAAAACTGTAGATTCTTTGCTTGTGTCGAGTCACTAACTCGCTTAGTGCGGCTTCATTGCCACTCATATACGCGTTTACAAGAAACGCATCAGAACTTGTGCTTTGCATCATATCAATACTTTTTTTTAAAAAATAAACAACTATGGATTTGGTTGCTCAGTTACAATGTTTATTTGTTTAAAAGTAATGATCTGCTATAGGCAATAATTTTTGTATATGACGTTAAGAGCCGTAAATATAATAACAAAGGATTTACATATGCAAAAAAAAAGTTAATTATTTCCAGAAAAAATTATAACAATGCAAGGCACGCATTCCTGAAATCCTTATACTATCTTTGTAGTTTGCAATAAAAATTAGAGAAAAAGAATTTGAGTTCAGAAACTTTAGACGCCAAAAAAAACATCCTTATTCAGGGTGCAAAACTTCACAATCTTAAGAACATTTCGGTCGCCATCCCGAGAAATAAATTGGTAGTTATTACCGGTCTTTCCGGCAGTGGGAAATCCAGCCTCGCCTTTGACACGCTTTATGCGGAAGGGCAACGCCGTTATGTGGAAAGCCTTTCCAGTTACGCCCGCCAATTTTTGGGAAGATTGGACAAGCCAAAAGTAGATTCCATAAAAGGAATAGCGCCCGCAATCGCAATCGAGCAAAAAGTAAATGCCACAAATCCACGCTCCACTGTTGGCACATCTACTGAAATCTATGATTATTTAAAATTGCTTTACACCCGTATCGGAAAAACCATTTCTCCCATTTCAAAAAGAGAAGTTAAAAAAGACACAGCTACCGATGTTATTAATTTCATAAAGAAATTTTCCGAAGGTGAAAAACTGCTCCTCCTTGCTCCTATCCATTTGGAAGAAGGCCGAACGATGGAAAACAAAATAAAAGCACTGGCCCAACAAGGATATTCAAGAATTAAAATTGACGGCGAAGTTTTAAGGATTGACGAGCCAAAAACCTTTCCGAAGAAAATTGATTTGGTCATAGATCGAATCATCACGAAAAACGAAGAAGATTTTTACAATCGGTTGGCCGATGCTGTTGAAATTGCCTTTTTCGAAGGAAAGGGCGAATTATACGTCGAAGAAATTTCCTCAAAAACAATTACCGAATTCAACAACCGTTTTGAAGCTGACGGAATGCTATTTTTGGAACCAAATGTGCATCTTTTCAGCTTCAACAATCCCTACGGCGCTTGCCCAACCTGCGAGGGCTATGGCGATGTGATTGGTATTGATGAGGATTTGGTGATTCCAAATACTGCTCTTTCCATTTATGAAAATGCGGTTTTTCCGTGGCGCGGCGAAAGCATGGGCTGGTACCGCGATCAATTGGTGAACAGCGCCTATAAATTTGATTTTCCAATCCACAAACCGTGGTTTCAACTTACGGAGACGCAAAAACAATTGGTTTGGGACGGCAACAAATATTTTGAAGGATTGAATTCCTTCTTTTCCTTTTTGGAGTCGAAAAGCTATAAAATCCAAAATCGCGTGATGCTTTCGCGCTATCGCGGAAAAACAAAATGCGCAACTTGTAAAGGAAAACGGCTGCGTCCGGAAGCTGGATATGTAAAAATAAACGGCACGGCAATCCAGGAATTGGTGGAATTGCCATTAGATAAAGCCGCGAATTTCTTTAAAAATCTTCAACTTTCCGAATACGACGAAAAGGTTGCCAAACGTCTTTTATTGGAAATCAACAATCGTTTAAAGTTTTTACAGGATGTAGGTTTGGGTTATTTAACGCTGAACCGAAAATCGAACACACTTTCCGGCGGCGAATCACAGCGAATAAATCTTGCAACTTCTTTGGGAAGTAGTCTTGTGGGTTCCATGTATATTTTGGATGAACCCAGTATTGGCCTTCACCCAAAAGATACCGAAAGATTGATCGTTGTCTTAAAATCACTTCGCGATTTGGGAAATACGGTTATAGTTGTGGAGCACGATGAAGACATAATGAAAGCCGCCGATGAAATAATAGATATAGGTCCCGAAGCCGGAACGTTTGGCGGGGAAGTCGTGGCACAAGGAACGTATTCCGAAATATTAAAATCAGATTCACTCACGGCGAAATATTTAAACGGCGAAATGGAAATTGAAGTCCCAAAAAAACGCAGGACTTCAAAAAATAAAGTTACCATTACCGGTGCTCGACAGAACAATTTGAAAAACGTTGACGTGACTTTTCCTTTAAATGTTTTCACTGCGGTTACCGGAGTTTCCGGCAGCGGGAAAAGTACGTTGGTGAAAAAAATCCTGTATCCCGCACTGCTTCGCGAAATTGGCGGTTACGGCGAAAAACCGGGACAATTTTCAGAAATAAAAGGCGATTTCAACACCATAAAAAGTATTGAATTCATCGATCAAAATCCAATTGGCCGTTCCAGTCGGAGCAATCCCGTAACATATATAAAAGCTTACGACGACATTCGAAATCTTTTCGCTTCCCAAAAACTTTCTGACATCCGTGGATACAAAGCGAAACATTTCAGTTTCAATGTTGACGGCGGCCGCTGCGAAACCTGCAAAGGCGAAGGCGAAGTAACCATCGAAATGCAGTTTATGGCCGATGTGCATTTAGTATGCGATACCTGCAACGGCAAGCGTTTCAAAAAAGAAGTTTTGGAAGTAACTTTTCAAAATAAAAATATAGACGACGTTTTAACTATGACCGTTGATGATGCCGTTGCATTTTTCGGTGAAAACAAACAGGATAAAATTTCGGCAAAACTGCAGCCATTGCAGGATGTCGGGCTGGGTTATGTACAATTGGGCCAAAGCTCCTCTACCCTTTCCGGTGGCGAGGCGCAACGCATTAAACTCGCTTCTTTTTTGGTAAAGGGAACTTCCAAGGAAAAAACCGTTTTCATTTTTGATGAACCTACAACAGGCCTTCACTTTCACGACATCAAAAAATTGTTAGCTTCATTTTATGCATTGCTGGACAGAGGCCACACGGTGATTGTCGTGGAGCACAATCTGGATTTGATTAAATGTGCTGATCATATTATCGATTTAGGTTTGGAAGGCGGTGAAAATGGTGGAGATATTATCGCCGAAGGCACGCCCGAGGAAGTTGCAAAAAACAAAAAATCCTTTACTGCGGAATATTTGAGGGAGAAAATTTAAAATATTTTTGGCACACTAATTGAAACTAAAACTATCAAGAAATTAGACTTTTAGTTTTTTTGGTTGGTTAGTTTTTTAAATCCGTTGAAATGGTAAAACATTTCAGCGGATTTTTAAATTATGAAATAACACTTCTGTATAAAACCAATGAAATCAAGGTTTTAAAAATTTGGCACGGTCGTTGGTAATTTAGAAATCGTACACCGCTTACCAGAAAACTTGAGCAAGTACGAACCTTAAATTTTGAAACTTATGAAAAACATCGCATTTATTTTCAGCATCCTTTTAATGGGATTTTCAGCGAACGCAACTTCCACAGAAAACATTTCCGAAGTGAGACGCGGTTATGACGGAAACGCCTATATTTTTATAGAAGGCGGTGTGGAATTCTCGGTTTTCCCAGACGGGCAATTCGACTTCGTTTATGTTGGCCCGCAAACCGGCTCACAGGTTGTGGTTAGCACACCGAACGTTAACATAAGTTTCAATTCGGGATATGATTATGAAACGTATGTTCAATATGATGATTACGGCGCGGTAATCCAAGTGGAGAATGTTCCCATCTATTATGATGATTACGGGCGCATTACCCAAGCCGGAAACGTTGATATTCAATATAATGACAGAAGAATTGTACGCGTTGGAGGATTGCACGTGGTTTATAATAATTACGGCTATTATTCACACGTAACCGGGGTAATCAATGTTTTTAACCCATATTATGTGTATCGCCCGTGGCACCATTATTATGTACGCCCTATCTATAGCCATTGCATAGTTTATGATATGCCTTACAGAAGATATTACACCCCTGTTCGGTATGGATATCACGATCACATTGTGTACTATAAAAACAGGCACAAAGTTGCGTACCACAACGGTCGAAGGGATTTCTATCGTCCAGGTAGCCGCGTTTATGATAAAAAAGGCAGGTCATCCATAAACAAGGATTACAACCCAAATAGAAAAAACACAATGGTTGCCAATAGTACACGAAGCAACAGTTCGGTTCGTGACAACAGCACTCGAAGTAATGTGACTACTAGAAATAGCAGTACCAACAGCAAAGGCGCGGTTAGAAATACTTCCCAGAAAGTTGATAGAAATAACAGTAGCATAAGAAATAATTCAAATAGTACTAAAAGAAATAGTACAATTGATTCAAGAAAGAATTCAACTGTTATGAAAAATGCAAACACGAGAAACACTGTTCAAAAAAGTAATTCTAGAAATAGTGTGAATAATTCAAGAAATGAAAATGCTGTTCGTTCAAATAATACAAAAACCACTTCCAATGGAAGAACGGTCCAGCAAACACAAACACGAACGGTTTCAAATAATAAAAGTAGTTCGGTAAAACGGAATACAACCCAGGCTCCAAAAAGGGAAACAGCGAGCCGCAGTACAGTACGCAAATCCAGCTCTCCTTCACGAAGCAAATCCACTGTGAATTCTTCAAGAGGAAATTCCTCAAGTAGCAAAACTACAAGAGGAAGAGGATAAAGAAAGTTTTTTGGTTGGTTGGTTAAACCTCCGTGATGCCTTGGCTGATCGGGGGTTTACTTTTTTAATTCTGAATTTTGAATTTTGAATTCTGAATTCATAATTCTGAATTCAGAATTAGGGAAGCCATTTGTTTCGTGAGTTCCCTCCTACTATATTTTTCAATTCCTTCGGAAGCAATACTCAAATCTCCATTTTTGAAATTTTTGTACAATTGAAGAATTTCAGTTTTCAATTCATCATCGTCCCAATAACTGAAAAATTTGCCCGATTTTGTTTCCGAAATAATCTCTTCAATATCACTTTCCTTTGGCCCAAAAGCAATTATTGGGCGCTTTGCGGCCAAATATTCAAAGAGTTTTCCGGGAATTATCGCACGGGTTTCGGCACTATTTATTTCAACCAAAAGCAGTACTTGACTTTGGTTCTGCAATTTTAAAGCTTCGGAATGGGAAACGTAACCGAGAAATTCACAATTCGAAATTAGATTAAAATTTTCAAGACTTCGTTTCACTTCTTCACTTACGGCTCCGGCAAATTTCAACTTTAAATCATTTTTAAAAGAAGGATTTTCTTTAGAAATTTCTGAAAGAACTTTCCACAAAACCTCTGGATTCCGTTCACTTAAAAGGGAACCAATATGCGAAATTGAAAAGCTGGAATCCATTTCAAAATCCATTTTTTCAGAAATATCAAAACCATTGGTAATAACTTCAATTGGAGTTTTCGTAATCATTTCAAACTCCTTTTTTGTGGTCGGGCTTGTTACCGTAATTATATTAGCACTTTTCAAAACCGAAGCCTCCAATTCCTTGTGTTTCCGTTCCGATGATTTGTTCAATCGAAGGGATTTGTGGTAATGGATCGTCGTCCACGGATCGCGAAAATCGGCAATCCATTTTACGCCCAAATCCTTTTGAAGTTGCATTCCAATTAAATGAAGACTGTGCGGCGGACCGGTTGTGATAACAACATCAACAGCATTTTCAGAAATATATTTTGAAAGAAAATCCACCGAGGGTTTCACCCAGCCCACGCGCGCATCGGGAATAAAAAAATTTCCGCGAACGTAAAGCAGCAACTTTTCCAATGTGGAAATTTTCTTTTTTGGAATAATGCCGCTGCTAATCTGCTTCGTTTTCTTTTTTGAAAAAAGCTTCGCAAAACGGTACGGTTCGTTAATTGGCTGTTTTATAATTTCGATATCCGAGGGAATTTCCGAAGAAAAATTTTCATCAACCAAAGGATAATTCGGGTTTTCGGGCGCATAAACTATTGGTTCTACCCCGAATTCCCGAAAATATTTTACAAATTTCAACCATCGCTGTACGCCCGGACCGCCCGCGGGAGGCCAATAGTATGTGATGATTAGAGCGCGTTTCATTTTTGGTTATTGGTTATTGGGTTATTAGTTATTAGGTTATTGGTTATTAGGTTATTGCAGATTTTTAATAAACGAACAGGCTAAATAACTTTATAACCCAATAACTGAATAACTTTTACAATGATTAAGCTGATTCTCCCACATCTTTCTTCCCAAAAGCAAAATACAACCCGCTCAATAAAACCAAAAGAAAAACAATGCTGCTCACCAACGAAATTGTGCTTCCGGTCTGGATTACTTTCGGCTCAAATTTGAATTCAATTTTATTGTTTCCCGGCGGGATTACCATTGCGCGCAAAACATAATTCGCACGGAAATATTCCGCAGGTTTTCCATTTATGTACGCGTTCCAACCTTTTGGATAATACACTTCCGAAAAAACAACCAATTGATTGGTAGCGGTGGAAGCTTCGTAAACTAAATGATTTGGCTGATAACTGAAAAGTTCAATGGTTGAAAGTGTATCTCTTTGAATATTTTTAGCAGGTATTTTTGAAAGGAATTCTTTATTGATTACTGCCGTTTTTTTGGTGTCCAAACTATCCAGCAACTGAATTTCCTCATCAGCATTTTCGGCGGGTTGCACGTTTTCGACAAACCACGCATCGCCGTTCGCATACGGATTTCGCTGCGCCACGGGCCCGCCGTTTTTGTTTTGGACAATAATATATCGCACGTTCATCATATTCAAAATGCCGATGTTTCCGTTTGCTATGTAAAATTCAAACAAATCCTGCATCCGTCCCGGTTTTGCGGCGTGATACCCGCCCAACGCATTGTGAAAATAGCTGGCGCGCCCACTGTTGAAAGCGTTTGTGGTTGCATCATAAACCCGAAAATGGCCTTCGTCCTTCAAAATCTGTTCGTCCGCGCCGTTTTTTTGGAACGGTTCGTCCACCAATTTTGCTTGTACAAATGCTTCCTCGTCAACATATCTTCTGTCAACGCCCACCAAATCTATCACCATTAAAATGGAAAGTGCGGCAATTGCAAATCCTTTTTTCAGTTTTCCTTTCATAAAAAACCAAAGAACCACTGCGGTCAAAAGCACAAAAATCAAAGAACGGATTGCATCGGATGTGAACAGCGACATTCTATCTTCGCGGATTGCTTCCACAAACGGTAAGCCCATTTCTTCCCTAAAATAACTGTCGAAAGGTCCCGCAAAATCGAACAATGTTGATTTGAAAAGAATAAAAATCAAAGTAAGTCCGCCCACAATTCCCGTGGAATAAAGAAGCGCTTTTTTCTTTTCTTCTTCCTTTTCGAATTTATTGAAAAACTGGTGCAACCCAACAATAGCAAGAATTGGCAGGATCAATTCAATAATAACCTGTATTGAAGAAACCGCGCGGAATTTATCGTAAAACGGAACAAAATCTATAAAAAATTCGGTGAGCCCACTGAAGTTTTTTCCCCAAGATAAAAGCAGCGTTAAAATGAAAGCGGAAATTATCCACCATTTCAGTCTTCCCCGGATTAAAAACAAAGCCAAAACGGAAAGAAAAATAACGATTGCTCCAATGTAAGCGGGCGCGCCCACAAAAGTTTGGTCGCCCCAATACATCGGGATTTGGCTCAAAACTTGGTTCGCTTCCTGCGAGGAGGCGCCCATTCGCATCAAACTTTCAATGGTTTTTGAGTCCTTTGGAAATGCTTCGGAAGAACTTCCGCCCATAAATCGGGGAATAAAGAGATTGAAACTTTCCAGCTTTCCGTAGCTGTATTCGGTAATATATTCGTAGTCGAGGCCTGTTTTGTTGTCCTTCGGCGTGCCGTCTGCGTTGATGGTCAATTCGGTTTTACCACGGGTTGAAGTTTCGGCGTATTCCTGTGTTGCGAGAATATTTGTGGCGTTTAAACCAACCGCAATCAATACGCCAACTGCCATAATTCCCACTGCCTTAAAATAATGCGGCAACATTTTCTTTTTGAAAGCATCAATCAAATAAGCGATGCCGATGATGATTACCAAAAGCATCAAATAATACGTCATTTGGAAATGGTTCGCGACCAATTCCAAAGCCATGGAAACCGTAAGCAATAAAAATCCCCAAAGATATTTTCCTCGGTAAGTGAGAAATATTCCGCTTAAAACGAAAGGCATATAAGCAATTGCGTGGGCTTTTGCATTATGGCCAACACCTAAAATAATAATTAAATAGGTTGAAAAACCAAACGCCAAAGCACCGAGAAATGCCAGTTTATAATCCACTTTCAACACCAAAAACAGTATGTACATTCCTATAAAATACAGGAAAAGATAATCTGCGGGTCGAGGCAAAAAACGAATTGCGAGATCGAGATCTTTTATGAAATTATTCGGGTATTTTGCGCCCAATTGATAGGTTGGCATTCCGCCGAAAGCCGCGTCGGTCCAGTAGGTTTCCTCGCCCGTTTCGCTTCGAAAATCGTTTTGCTGTTTTGCCATTCCGGTGTATTGCACGATGTCGCTTTGGAATATTTTTTTTCCTTGTAAAACCGGATTAAAATAGGCCAATGAAGCCACAATAAACAAAACGAAAACAACCAGATGGGGAAGAAATTTTTTATAGTTGGGCTGCATAATTTGGCTTGTGAAAATGAAGTGGGGAAATTAGGGATTTTTTTTGGAAGCACGAACCGCGCTGAAGGGAAACACGAAACACGACTTTTTGATGCACGATTGACATGAAACACGAAACACGACGGTTGGAAACACGAAACACGACTTTTTGATGCACCACTGAATATATTAAGAAAGTCGTGGTTCCAATCGTCGTGGGTCAAAACGTCGTGGTTCAAAAAGTCGTGGTTCAAAACGTCGTGGTCAAAAAGCCCATCTATTTAACTTCCTCGTAATCCACATATTCCCCAACTTTTTTACTTGAACGGAATTTTTTTGAAGGGTTTTTATCGATGGTTATATTTCCTTCTTTTTCGCGGGGCGTGTTCATATTTGGGTTATTTCCGAAGAACTGCTCAAACTGCTGCCCGGCTTTTTTGGAAATATAGCGCATTAAATAAGGGGTGGCGAGCTTGATTAAAAACTTTAGCCCGTAATATACCAGAAGAACGATCAGTATCGTTTTTAGGAATGTCATCATAACTGTAAAATTCTGCCCAAAAATAAGGATTGAAGCAGAAAAAGACGAATGTTGAGTATTAAATTAATTGTAAAATCCTATATCTTTGAACTAAACCCAACTTTCCATGAACCTGAAACTTCCCTTTTTATTTTTCTTTTTTATCATATCGGCTCCGGCTGTTTTCGCTCAATACACAGATTTGATAAACACCAACCGTCCCGGTGGCTCGCAAGGAGCTTTTGCAGTTGGAACAAACGTACTCCAAATTGAAACCGGATTTAGCTACGGCAAGGAAAAACACGAACTTTTAAAAACCGAAACCAGCGCTTGGGCAATTGATTATTCCGTTCGTTACGGATTTTGGAAAGAACGGCTGGAAGTGAGCGTTATGGGCGAGTTTCAGTCAAATAATGTTACAGACAATCGATCGACAAATACTATAAAATCCAATCCCGCAAATTTCCGAAGCAATACTATTGGCGCTAAATATTTAATTTATGATCCGTACCGAAAGCGTGAATTGGAAGGGCCAAATCTTTATAGTTGGAAGGCCAACAATAAAAATCAATGGGCCGATTTAATTCCGGCCATTTCAATATATGCCGGCGCAAATTTTGATATTACGAGTGTAAAAACACCAAATCCATTCGTGCCGGAAACGGAAAGCAGCATCAGCCCAAAACTGGTGCTGTCAACACAGAATAATTTCATCGGAGGTTTCGTTTTCGTAACGAATATTATCGTTGACCGCGTTACGACCGATTTCCCAACGTACGGATATATAGTTACACTCACCCACGCGACCAATCGCTGGTTTTCAGTATTTCTGGAAAACCAAGGCCTGAAAAGTGACTTTTATTCAGATCAATTGCTTCGCGGCGGCGCGGCTACTTTAATCAATGAAAATTTTCAGGTAGATTTATCGCTTACTTATAGTTTTAAGGATACACCCTCCCGTTTTTATGGCCGTGCGGGAATTGCCTACCGTTTCGATATGCACAACAAAGATGAATATTTGGAAGATGACGCCAACAAAGAACTCAAGGAAAAAGAGCAGAAAGATAAAAAGAACGAACGGGAGGAAGAATTGACCCCGGAAGATAACGGCGAATAATTAATGTATGGTTACTGTAAAACAAATCACCTCAAAAAGTGACCTCAAAAAATTTGTCACTTTTCCCTTTAAACTTTATAAAGACAGCAAATATTGGGTTCCTTCGCTTATAAAAGACGAAATGGAAACCCTTGATCGCGACAAAAATCCCGTTTTTAAAAATGCCGAAGCTTGGTATTACTTGGCTTATAAAGGTGATGAAATTGTTGGCCGGATTGCCATTATTCTAAACCATTTGGAAGTAAACGAACAGGGCAAGAAAAAAATCCGTTTCGGCTGGCTCGATATGGTTGACGATATTGAAGTGACCAAAGCCCTGCTTGAAAAAGCATACGAAAAAGGCCGCGAACACAATCTGGAATACGCCGAAGGGCCCGTTGGTTTCAGCAATATGGAAAAAGCCGGGATTTTAACAATGGGTTTTGAGGAAATGAACACGATGATCACTTGGTACCACTACCCGTATTATGCAGAGCATTTGGAAAAACTCGGGTTTGAAAAGCAGGCAACTTGGGTGGAATACACCCTAAAAATCCCGGAAACCATTTATGAGAAAGTGGCAAAATTCTCAAAAATAGTTCGGGAGCGCTATAAACTTTCCGTGATCCGTTTTAAGGACAAAAAGGAAATTTTGCCGTATGTGGATGATATGTTTGGTCTATTGAACAAAACCTACAACACGCTGCAGACTTTTGTGCCCATCCAGCAATATCAAATTGACTATTACAAAAAGAAATATTTCAGCTTCATCCACCCGGATTATATTTGCTGCATAAAGGACGAAGAAGGAAAATTGATTGCCTTTTCCATCGTGATGCCTTCTTTTTCAAAAGCGTTGAAAAAAGCGAACGGAAAACTGTTCCCACTTGGGTGGAACCACATTTTAAAGGCACAGAAAAAGAACGACACCGCCGCGTTTTATTTAATTGGAATTGATCCCGAATACCAAGGAAAAGGCGTAACCGCCATTATTTTTGAGGAAATGCAAAACCTCTTCAATTCCAAAGGAATTCACACCGTTGAAACAAATCCGGAATTAAAGGAAAACACTGCGGTACAATTGCTTTGGAAGGATTATAACCCCGTGCAGCATAAGGAGCGGAGTACTTTTAGGAGGGAACTATGAGAATAGTCCCATTTTTTTATACCTGCCAAAAAGCAAAGTGATGAAAAATTCTAAAACCACCATAAAGTTATTTGAACAAAAACAGGTAAGGACCGCTTGGGATGATGAAGAAGAGAAATGGTATTTTTCCATTATAGATGTTATTCAGGTCCTTACACAGAGCGACCGTCCAAGAAAATATTGGAGCGACCTCAAAAACAAGCTCAAAAAGGAAGGTAGTGAACTGTCCGAAAAAATCGGACAGTTGAAAATGACTGCCGAAGATGGCAAAAATCGCCAAACAGACGTGGCAGATACAGAGCAGTTGTTCAGGCTCATACAATCCATTCCTTCGCCTAAGGCAGAGCCATTTAAATTGTGGATTGCCAAGGTGGCCCGCGAACGGATAGACGAAATTGAGGATCCGGAACTGGGCATAGAACGCATTATGGAAACCTACCTGAAAAAAGGCTATAGCAAAGAGTGGATAAACCAACGGTTGAAAAGCATAGAAGTGCGCAAGGAACTGACCGACGAATGGGACCAACGGGGTGTGAAGAAAGAACAGGAATATGCCATTCTCACTAACGAAATAACCAAGGCTTGGAGTGGATTTGAGGTAAAAAACTACAAAAAACTAAAAGGCTTAAAAAAAGAAAATCTAAGAGATAATATGAGCAACTTAGAACTGGTACTCAATATGTTGGCAGAAGCAACCACCACTGAAATAAGCAAAGAAAAAAAACCAAAAAGCTTTGCGGAAAACAAAAAAATAGCCAACCAAGGTGGTACCATTGCAGGCAATACCCGAAAAGAAATCGAAGAAAAAACTGGAAAAAAAGTGGTCAATAAATTATCGGCCAAAGATTATTTAAAAGATAAAAAAAAACTGGATTAATAATATTTTACTCAATGGAAGAGAACACTGCTGTGCAATTGCTTTGGAAGGATTACAATCCCGTGCAGCATAAGGAACGGAGTACTTTTAGGAAGACTTTATAATAAAACTTTAGATAGAGGTTTTTCTGTAAGAATTTATATGTTATATTCAGGTGTTGGCGTAGTTTTTAACTGATTAAATATTTCACAAATCTTTTTCCTAATTCTGTCATTTTTATTGAAGGTTCTACATATGTATGGTCATATAAAATCGAATCTTCAACTCCAAAATCTCTTAAACCTCCATTTGCCGTAATTAAACCTTTATTCTCCAAATCAAGACAATAGAATTTAAATTCAGATTGGTCAATTACAATTCTTTTATCATACTCATTATAACGTGCAAAAAAATTGTCATATGTTTCTATTTTCTCTAGAATATCCTCATTAGAATTAATAAATGAGACAAGTATTATTTGAATTGGCGATAAGTCCGCTAAAAAACTTAGAAATAATCTATTTACACTTAATTCATAATTTTCTTGAGTCAAAATCGAATCAATAAATATGTTAGCTAATGAGACTCTTATTTTTTCGTCTCTAATTTTCATTGATGATTTCCAGAAATTTACATTAAAATCATAAAAGTCATCACTTTGTATATATTTTTCGATTAATTCGTTGTTTTCAATACTTCTTATTTTTTCTTGTAAAATTTGAACGGTTTCATTAATTCTTTTTTGTTGAATTCTGTTCGGAACTTGAATAAATAATTCATTCATTACTGGGCCAATCCAAGGAATTGTAGAAATTCCACCAGAAATTAGTCCGTCTTGCATTTCCTCAATTCCAGTTGCTTCTCTTAAAATTTCAGATGATAATTTTCTTTCTTTTTTTTCAATTAATATTTCTATTATTTAATAAATGGATTGTTTCTTTAAAATTTCCGCCAACTCGTTATATAAAAACATTTATCACAGTTATCCCGTAAAATTAATCAAATACACCAAAAAGCAATACAAAAAGAAAATTATAAAAAAATCCACCAAAAAAGGTGGATTTTTCAATATTGGGATTCCTGTTTTCACAGGAATTTGTTTAAATTTTCTCCCCCATCGCCTCGGCAACAGCCGCGGAAAGACGTTTGTATGTTCCATTTTCCAATCGCTCCCGGATTGCGGAAAAGGCTTCCAAAGTTTCTTCAATATCCTGCATAGTGTGCGTAGCCGTTGGGATCATTCTTAAAAGAATCAATCCTTTCGGGATTACCGGATACACAACGATTGAACAGAAAATCCCGTGGTTTTCACGAAGGTCTTTTACCAAAGCCATCGCTTCCGGAATGCTTCCTTTTAAATAAACCGGCGTTACGCAGCTTTGGGTCGTGCCAAGATCAAAACCTCTTTTGCGGAGTCCGCCCTGCAATGCGTTTACGTTTTCCCAAAGTTTGTTTTTCAGTTCGGGCATGGTGCGGAGCATATCCAAACGCTTCAATGCGCCTTCCACCAACTGCATCTGCAACGATTTTGCAAACATTTGCGACCGTAGGTTGTATTTTAGGTAATTCATTATTTCCTCATCGCCGGCAATAAAGGCTCCGGTACTTGCCATAGATTTTGCGAAGGTTGCAAAATAAACATCAATTCCATCCTGCACGCCTTGCTCCTCGCCTGCTCCGGCACCTGTTTTTCCAAGCGTTCCGAAACCGTGCGCATCATCCACAAAAAATCGGAAATTGTATTTTTTCTTAAGAGCTATAATTTCTTTCAACTTGCCCTGTTCGCCGCGCATCCCGAAAACGCCTTCGGAAATGAGAAGAATTCCGCCGCCAGTTTTTTCAGCAACTTTTGTGGCGCGCTGCAGGTTTTTTTCGATACTTTCCATATCGTTGTGCTTGTAGGTAAAACGTTGCCCCAAGTGAAGGCGGACGCCGTCAATAATACAAGCGTGGGCATCAACGTCGTAAACAATCACATCGTCTTTTGAAACAAGCGCATCGATGGTTGAGACCATTCCTTGATAGCCAAAATTCAAAAGATAGGCTGCTTCTTTATGTACGAAAGCAGCAAGCTCTCGCTGAAGTTGTTCGTGAAGATCGGTGTGGCCGCTCATCATCCGTGCGCCCATTGGGTATGCAGAGCCCCACTTTGCGCCAGCTTCGGCATCTACTTTTCTAACTTCGGGGTGGTTGGAGAGGCCCAAATAATCATTGATGCTCCAAGTGATTACTTCTTTGCCCTGAAATTTCATTCTGTTTGAAATTGGGCCTTCCAGTTTTGGGAACACAAAATAGCCTTCCGCCTGTTCGGCCCATTTTCCCAACGGGCCTTTATCTTTATAGATTTTATCGAATAAATCTTTCATTGGATTGGGTGTATTTTAGATAGAGCCGCAAAATTAATTAAATATAAAGGATTAAAGAACATTTGGATTTGTTTTTTGGAATCTGCATTTTATGGTTTTCATTTTACGGAATTCTTCTTCCCGCAATCTTTCGCAAATTCGGCAAAAAATAGGTGGCCAAACCAATAAGTGGCAGAAATGAACAGATTTTATATACAAATTCAATATTGGTCTGGTCCGCCAAATAGCCCAAAAACGCGGAACCCGACCCCGCAATCCCAAAAGCAAAACCGAAAAACAGGCCAGAGATCATCCCAACTTTTCCGGGCATCAATTCCTGGGCATAAACCAAAATGGCCGAAAAGGCGGAAGACAAAATGAAGCCGATGGCCACGGCCAAAACGCCCGTCCAAAACAAATCGGCATAGGGCATCAATAACGTAAAGGGTGCCGAACCAAGGATGGAAATCCAAATAATATATTTTCTGCCAAACCTATCGCCCAATGGCCCACCAACAAAAGTTCCCAAGGCCACGGAACCGAAAAAGAGGAACAAATAAAATTGGGAATCGGGAATGGAAACGTTGAACTTTTCAATTAAATAAAAGGTGAAATAACTGCTAATGCTCGTGATATAAATATATTTCGAAAAAATCAGAACCAATAAAATGGCGATGGAATATTTAATTTGTCTTTTTGTCAATCGCGGGTGGTGTTCGTGTTCGATCTTATTTTTCTTTCTGAAAATCAGTTGTTTTTGGTACCAATGCGCAACATGGAACAAAACGAACATCCCTATGAGTGCTGCTATCAGAAACCATAAAATATGCGTCTGCCCATAGGGAATCACAATTAAAATAACCAATAATGGGCCAATGGCCGTGCCCGAATTTCCGCCGACTTGAAAAATGGATTGCGCCAATCCCCGTTTTCCGCCCGAGGCCAAATAGGCCACCCGGGAGGCTTCCGGGTGAAAAATGGCGGAGCCAATCCCCACAAAACCTACGGAAATCAAAATGGTGGCATAACTTGACGCAAACGACAAAAGAAAAATCCCAGTTAGCGTAAAACAAACGGCAATGACCAAGGAATACGGCCTGGGCCTTTTATCGGTTTGATAGCCAATGATGGGCTGCAGCACCGAGGCAAGAATTTGATAAACAAAGGTAATAAGCCCAATTTGGGTGAATGACAACGTGTAATTTACCTTTAATAACGGATAGATGGAAGGAATCACAATTTGAAGAAGGTCGTTCAACAAATGGGCGAAGGCAATCGAAAAAAGAATGGGGTAAACTGTTTTTTGATAGCCGTTGCCGGAAATTATTGCGGCATTATTTGATTGTCCGTCCATGGTTTAATTTGCAATTGCAAAGATAGCGAAGGAAGAATTTGAAAGTAGGTTTGGGAGGATAAAAAAAGACCCAAATACTCTTTTTGTTAAGAATATTCGGGCTTTGGAATGTACTATTTGAAATAAAAAACTTGGTTCTTTTTACTTTATGTATTCAATCTTTTGAATTACTGCCGTTTCTGAATCAAAGAAACCTTGTTGCTGCATCCATTCATCGTTGAAGATCTTGCTCATATAGCGTGAGCCGTGGTCTGGGAATATAATGACCACATTGCTGTTCTCGTTAAATTCATTGTCCTCGTCAAGCTGTTTTACGCCCTGCATTGCTGCGCCGCTGGTGTATCCCACGAAAAGGCCCTCGGTTTTTGCGAGCTCTCGGGCTGTGTGGGCGCTGTTTTCGTCAGTTACTTTTTCAAATTTGTCTATTATATTGAAATCCGTAGCGGTTGGAATCAGGTTTTTTCCCAAACCTTCAATTCGGTATGGGTATATTTCGTTGGCATCAAATTCTTTTGTTTGGTGGTATTTCTGAAGAACGGAGCCGTATGCGTCAATTCCTATGACCCTGATATTTGGATTTTTTTCTTTTAGGAAACGGGCCGTCCCGGAAATGGTTCCGCCGGTTCCGCTGCAGGCCACCAAGTGTGTTATTTTTCCCGAAGTCTGTTCCCAAATTTCTGGACCGGTGGTTAGGTAATGCGCGTCAATGTTGAGTTCGTTGAAATATTGATTGATATAAACCGAACCTTTTATTTCGTTGTG
>JBEBRF010000007.1:0-43017 GCA_040394975.1 Aequorivita soesokkakensis | reverse complement strand
ACTATACTTTAATCTCTACTTCAACCCCACTTGGCAGCTCCAATTTCATTAGAGCGTCAATGGTTTTTGAAGAAGAACTGTAGATGTCCAAAAGTCTTTTGTATGAACTTAATTGGAACTGCTCGCGGCTCTTCTTGTTTACGTGCGGGGAACGCAGTACGGTAAAGATTTTTTTGTGTGTTGGCAAAGGAATCGGGCCAGTAACTACAGCTCCGGTACTCTTTACGGTCTTTACGATTTTTTCAGCAGATTTGTCCACCAAGTTGTGATCGTAAGATTTTAGCTTTATTCTTATTTTTTGACTCATTGCTGAAATTATTATACGTTAGCGGTTCCTCTTGCTGCTGCGATTACACTTTCTGAAATATTTGAAGGTGTCTCGGCATAATGTGAAAATTCCATGGTTGAAGTGGCACGACCTGAAGATAGTGTTCTTAATGTGGTTACATAGCCGAACATTTCAGAAAGAGGCACCTCTCCTTTAATTACTTTCGCACCGGCACGATCGCCCATATTGGTAATAGTCCCGCGACGGCGGTTAAGGTCACCAACGATATCACCCATATTTTCTTCTGGGGTAATCACCTCAATTTTCATTATTGGCTCAAGGATTACGGCACCTGCCTTTTTTGCAACTTCTTTGAAGCCGATTTTTGCGGCAAGTTCAAAGGAAAGTGCATCGGAATCTACAGGGTGGAAAGAACCGTCTTTCAGGGTCACTTTCATACTGTCCACTTCAAAACCTGCAAGTGGGCCGTTTATCATCGCTTGCTTAAACCCTTTTTCTACGGAAGGGATGAATTCTTTTGGAACGTTTCCACCTTTTACGGCGTTTATGAATTCCAAACCAACTTTGCCCTCTTCGGCAGGTTCCAGTGTAAACACGATATCCGCAAATTTTCCACGACCTCCGGATTGCTTTTTATAAACTTCCCTGTGATCTGCGGCTCTTGTGATTGCTTCTTTATATTCAACCTGCGGCTGGCCTTGGTTCACTTCTACCTTGAACTCACGACGTAAACGGTCAATAAGTACATCCAAGTGAAGCTCGCCCATTCCAGAAATAATTGTTTGACCAGAGGCTTCGTCTGTACGAACCTGGAAGGTTGGATCTTCCTCGGCAAGCTTTGATAAGGCCATACCCAATTTATCAACATCAACCTTTGTTTTGGGCTCCACCGCGATACCAATTACTGGATCGGGGAAGTTCATACTCTCCAAAACGATTGGGTGTTTTTCATCGGACATGGTATCGCCGGTCTTAATGTCCTTAAAACCTACCGCAGCACCAATGTCTCCCGCTTCGATAAATTCAATAGCGTTTTGTTTGTTGGCGTGCATTTGGTATATACGCGAGATACGTTCCTTTTTGCCTGAACGGTTGTTCAAGATATAGGAGCCGGCATCCAAATGACCGGAATAAACACGGAAAAATGCCAAACGGCCTACGAAAGGATCGGTAGCAATCTTAAATGCAAGGGCCGAAAATGGAGCGGCCACGTCTGGTTTGCGAATTTCTTCTTTTTCGGTATCCGGATTAACGCCAAGAATACCTTCCTTATCCATTGGAGAAGGCAAGTAGCGGCAAACAGCATCCAATAGGAACTGAACCCCTTTGTTTTTGAAGGAAGATCCACAAATCATGGGAATGATGCTCATATCCATAACTGCGGCACGGAGTGCTGCGTGTATTTCGTCTTCGGTAATGGAGTCTTCATCCTCCATATATTTTTCCAGCAAGTTTTCGTCATAAGCAGCAACTTCTTCAATAAGTCTTCCGCGCAATTCCTTAACTTCTGCTTTCATATCTTCTGGAATTGGCACTACGTCAAAAGTGGCACCAAACGAATCATCGTGAAATATAACCGCACGGTTTTTCACTAAATCTACAATTCCTTTAAAGTCCAATTCATCACCAATATTCAATACGATCGGCACTGCATTAGAGCCTAACATATCCTTCACTTGTTGGCACACTGCCATAAAGTTGGCTCCAGATCGGTCCATTTTGTTAACGAAACCAATGCGAGGCACTTTATAATTATCGGCCAATCTCCAGTTTGTTTCAGATTGTGGCTCCACCCCGTCAACCGCACTAAAAAGAAATACCAAACCATCAAGCACTCGAAGCGAACGGTTTACCTCAACAGTAAAATCAACGTGGCCGGGAGTGTCAATAATATTAAAGTGATATTCTTTTGTTTCGGGCAGTGGCTTGGCGTTTTCCATGGGGAACATCCATTTACAGGTGGTAGCGGCCGAGGTGATAGTAATTCCACGCTCCTGCTCTTGCTCCATCCAGTCCATTGTGGCGGACCCTTCGTGGGTTTCACCCATTTTGTGGTTTACCCCGGTGTAAAATAGAATACGTTCCGTCGTTGTGGTTTTACCGGCATCAATGTGAGCGGCAATCCCTATATTTCTTGTGTATTTTAAATCTCTTCCCATTGTTTAGAATCTGAAATGTGAGAATGCTTTGTTAGCTTCTGCCATTTTATGAGTATCCATTCTTTTCTTTACAGCTGCACCTTCTTCTTTGGCTGCTGCAAGAATTTCACCGGCAAGTTTTGCGGCCATGGATTTCTCGTTTCTTTTTCTGGAGTAGGTAATCAACCATTTCATTGCGGTTGCAATTTTTCGGTCTGGGCGTATTTGCATTGGGATTTGAAAGGTTGCCCCACCAACCCTACGGCTACGCACCTCTACGTGCGGCATAACGTTTGAAAGTGCATCCTTCCAAAGTTCAAGGGCAGTTTTTTCTTCGTCTTGTTTCTTTTCTGCTACAATGTCAATTGCATCATAGAAAACTTTGAAAGCCACACTTTTCTTTCCGTCCCACATCATGTTGTTTACAAAACGCGTTACCAATTGGTCGTTAAACCGTGGATCCGGCAAGAGTGGTCTTTTTTTGGCCTGTCTTTTTCTCATTTGTTGTTTTGTTAATAGCTAAGCGGAAATTGTTTTCCAATGACCAGTCAGCCCGTTTTCATTTTTACTTCTTTGGGCGTTTTGCTCCGTACTTAGATCTACGTTGCGTGCGGCCTGCAACACCTGCGGTGTCCAATGCGCCACGTACAATGTGATACCTAACTCCTGGCAAATCCTTTACCCTTCCACCTCTAACCAATACTATCGAGTGCTCTTGGAGATTGTGACCTTCGCCCGGGATGTATGCGTTTACTTCCTTGCCGTTTGTAAGCCTTACCCTTGCAACTTTTCGCATTGCAGAGTTAGGCTTCTTAGGAGTAGTAGTATATACACGCGTACAAACACCACGACGTTGTGGGCACGAATCCAAAGCAACCGATTTACTCTTCTTGGTTATTTTGGTTCTTCCTTTACGTACTAATTGTGAAATTGTTGGCATATAAAATATGTATTATTACTGTTTAAAAATAAAACACCCCTATTTTTAGGGGATGCAAATGTAGAATATTTTTTTTACTATTCAAACCATACCGAATTAATTTTCAGCATACATTTATTATTTTTTTCAACTTGAACATGAAACCTTAAGTTGAAGCGTTAATTTTACACGGCAAATTTGCTCCTTTTGAGAAAATCCCTATACATTTTATTATACCTTAATATATGTGCTTGCAACGTTTTTGTTGTTAACGCACAAGAACTGTCATTAACACTGAAGGCGGAGAGGCCCATTCCACAAGGCGTTCAAGATTCCTTACTCAGCAGGCCCTCCTTTGAAAACCTGGAATCACTGCTAAAGGAGGTGGAAATGGTTTCTAATAAATTTCAGCGGATGGGTTTTATTGATAGCGAGCTACTTCATATAAAAAAAATAACTGACAGCAGCTACCAAGCAGAATTCCATCTGGGGCCGATATTCGAAAATCTGAAAATTTATTATTCCTCAGAATTTTTCAATAAGACAGACTTAGAACGTATAGCCTCCAAGGTAACGGATACTTCTTTCCAGATTTCCATTGAAACAATTCCTATTTCGATGCAGAAACTCACCGCTTTTCGGAATGAACAGGGAAATGCCTTCGCACGGATAAGGCTGTCTGAATTTGAAAAGGACGCAAACAATCATTTGTCCGCAAGGTTAATAGTGGACGATGGCAACATCCGGACCGTGGATTCCATAGCCATCAAAGGGTATGAAAAGTTTCCGCGCTCATTTCTGAAATATTATGCCGGGGTGAGGACCGGAAAGGTCTTCAACAAAAAAACAATAGTCCAACAAAGCGAAATCCTGAACAGTTTGGGTTTTGTATCTTCCATTAAACCTCCCGAGGCACTTTTTAGGAAAGATGCTACCGTTGTTTATTTTTACCTTGAAAAGCAGAACAATAATCTGTTTGACGGCATCCTTGGCTTTGCAACGGACGAAGAGACGCAGAAATTAACCTTTAACGGATACCTAAATCTTGAGTTGAACAACAACCTGAATTTTGGGGAGCAGCTACTGCTCAACTACAAGGCCGATGGGCAGGAACAAGTGAATTTTAGGGCAAAAGTAGCAATGCCCTACATATTGAAAACTCCATTCGGGCTCAGTGCCGAACTGAAAATCTTTAAACGGGACAGTTCCTTTGTCAATACAGAGCAACAGCTTCGCGCAACGTATCAGATAAACCCGCGGTCAACCGCTTATATTGGATATAGCGGATACGATTCCAGCAACTTGCTGGACATTGCGGTAGCCGGTATGCCGGTGGAAGATTTCAAATCTAAATTTATAATTATGGGCGGCACGTATTTGAGGCCACAGAACAAAAAGCTCTTTCCCATAAAAACCGTTATTGGCATTGACGGAGGTTTGGGGGTTCGGGATACGCAGGGCAAGAGCGATACCCAAGTTCGGACAGAACTATTGGTCAATAATATTTTCAATTTGAACTATAAAAATTCCATATTCGTCCAGAGCTCCACAAGCGCCCTTTTCAGTGACGGCTATTTGGTCAACGAATTATTTCGGTTTGGAGGCATAAACAGTATTCGCGGATTTAATGAAAACAGTATAGACGCTTCCCTTTTTTCGGTATTAAACACGGAGTATAGATTTGAAATCAACGAAGGTGCTTTCGTTCACAGCATCATTGATCTGGGTTATTTTGAAAATGAATCACTCTCCTTAAAACAAAACCTATACAGTTTTGGACTTGGATTTGGGCTAAACACACAGGCAGGACTTTTTAAATTAAATGTAGCCAACGGAAACACTCAGGACCAGGACTTCAGTTTCTCCAACACCAAGATACACATCAGTGTTTCAACAAAATTTTGACACTTATCCGTGAAAAGCTTTGGCGTTGCTGAATAAATCTTAAAAATTGGCAGCAAATACTTGTGTAATTAACTTTTTATTATGATTTTTGCCGTTGGCTAATTCAAATAATTTATAAAAATGAGAACAAAGTTTAGTGGAATTTTAACGCTCATGTTAGCGTTAGTTGTGCAGCTTACCTTCGCACAGCAAAAAACTATTACAGGTACGGTGACGGACGACACAGGTCTGCCATTGCCTGGCGCAAACGTCATTATTAAAGGTACAAGTTCTGGAACTCAGTCGGATTTCGATGGTAATTATTCCATTTCCGCAAATGTGGGCCAGACCCTTGTCTTTAGTTATGTAGGGTTTGACGCCTCAGAAGTAAAAGTTGGAGCACAGAATACTATCAACGTATCCTTACAGCAGGACGCTGCCGCGCTGGAAGAAGTTGTTGTAACTGGGTATTCCACGAGAAACCAAACAGTGCAAACCTCAGCTGTGGTATCTATTTCCGCTTCGGAATTATCACAGATGGCACCCACTACAAGTATTGACAACATGCTTCAAGGAAAGGCTGCCGGTGTGCAGGTAACTGCCGCAAACGGTAAGCCAGGACAAGGAGCCTTCGTTCGTATTCGAGGTACGGGCTCTCTCGTAGCTGGTGCTTCTTCTCCACTTTACATCGTGGACGGGGCCCCAATTAGGGAAGAGGATCTTGCCAGTATCCCTAATGAAGATATTGAAAACATTACAATATTAAAGGATGCTGCAACAACTGCACGCTACGGCTCCCGTGGTGCCAATGGTGTAGTTGTAATCACTACAAAAAATGGTAACAGAAACAAGGACGCCGTAATCCGTTACAGTTCCAGATATGGTACCACCTCCATGATTGAGCCCAATTTCACGCTGATGAATGCGGCACAAAAACTTCAATACGAAGCTGAAATTTATGCTTTGGGCGGGCCAGCAGGTTCTTTGCCAGGTGTGCAGACAACCCCCGGTTCACCAGAGCGTGCACTTTTGCTTTCCAGAGAAACTGACTGGGCAGACGTTATGCTGAAAGATGGTATTATTCAAAACAACAACGTTTCTATTTCTGGTGGAAGTGATCGTGTAGATTACTATTTCTCTGTAAGCCATGATAAAAACTCTGGTATTATTGACAAGATTGATGGTTTTGAAAGATTGGGAAGCCGTTTAAATGTTAACTTCGATGCCAAAGAATGGTTGACAATGGGAGTGAACGTTGGATACTCTCGATCTACAAGTGATGAGCCAAGGGATAGAAACAACACCCAAAACCCATTCCAAGTGATATATGTGACCAATCATTATGAAACGGAATACCTATATGCCGAAGATGGAAGTCTTTTGTTGGATGATAACGGAAATCCTGTGTACAACCCAACCCACAGAAACTTTGCTACAAGAGGCGCTTTGGAAACAGAACCCTCTACAGATATAGACCAAGTTACTCTTGCAAGTGTAGATGCATTGGTGAAACTATCAAAAAACTGGAGCTATAACTTCAACACTTCCGTTAACCACGGCTTGATTAGAAGAGAAAGCTATTCCAAACCAGGAGGTATTTTGGATATTATTTTGAACAACGCACCCGTTGGTAACAAATTTGACGACCAACAAGATCGTCTGGATTTAACCATTAGCAACCGATTGAACTATAATTTATTGCTAAACAACCATAACTTGAACGTTATGGGTCTGTATGAATACAACCTAAATGAATTCTACCGTACGTTTGTGAGGAGCACAGGTTTTCCTTCGCCTCTCTTGAGCACCCAAATAAGTGCAGCAGATTTGAACGATGGGTTTACTAACAGATCAAGATTAACGCTGGTATCTTACGGTGTGTTCGCGGATTATGATTACAAAGAAAAATATCTACTTTCAGGTTCTATCCGTCGTGATGGTTCTTCAAACTTTGGGGATGATTATAAATACGGTACTTTCTGGAGTGGAAGTTTAGGCTGGAACATCGCGAAAGAAGATTTCTTTGGTGTTGATGCAATAAATGACCTTAAGATTAGAGCTGCTTACGGTTCCGTAGGTAACAGAAACGGTATTAAGCGCTACGATTCACAAGCGACCAATGCGTTCGGTTTTTATCCAGGAGGATCAAGTTCATATCCAGCTACCGTGGCCAATCCAAACCTTAAGTGGGAAACAACTACAACCGCTAACGTGGGTCTGGAATTCAACCTTTTCAACAAACGTTTAAGAGGGGTTGCAGATTATTTCGTAAGAACCACTTCAGATCTTTTGTTTAACATTCCTACCGCATGGGAGGCTGGTATCATCGACCCAGATGGAAGAAGGGGTGTGCCAGGTAACCTTGGGAAAATTGAAAACAGAGGTGCGGAAATATCCTTACAGGGTGACATAGTGCGTACAAATGATTTCACTTGGACCTTGGGTGGAAATATAATCTTCCTTGATACTGAAGTTTTAGAATTGCCCGGTGGTGATGACGTTCCTGCTCCAACAACCTTCAACATTCTTTACAGAGAAGGACAAAAAATTAACGAGCATTATTTGGTACGTTATGCAGGGGTAGATCCCGGAACTGGAAAATCCTTGTTCTTAGGTGCTGATGGCAATACCTATTTTGCTGAGGACCTTCCAGAAGGGGAAAACCGTGTGTTCCAAGGAAAATCAACCATTGCTGATAAAGAAGGAGGATTCTTTACAAACTTGAACTATAAAGGATTTGGCTTACGTGCGGATTTTGTATTCAAAGCAGGAAACTGGATTAACAACTATGTTAGAAGTAATGCAGAATCTGATGGGCAAGCAATTACAGACAATCAAGCCGTAACTGCTTTCAATTACTGGCAACAACCCGGGGATACTGATGTATTGCCAAGCCCAATTTATGCGGCCGTAGATCAGTCTATTAATTCAGACAGATTCTTGGAGAAAGGTGATTATATCCGTATGCGTAACATTACATTATCATACACCTTCCCCAGCCAATATTTGGACAAAACACCATTACAGTCCTTAAGAATCTATGCTCAAGGACAGAACCTATTAACATTTACTGATTTCTGGGGCGATCCTGAAGTGGGTATTTCTTCTGGAGAAACAATTAACTTTGCAGATTCAGTCGCTCCCGGTGAAGCTACACTATACAGCTATCCTAATGTTAAGTCATTCCAATTTGGATTGGATGTTAGTTTCTAATTTTAAAAAAAAATGATAAGATGAAAAAAATAATTTATAAAATCGCCGTTTTAACCCTGATCATTGGTGGCTTTACCTCCTGTGACAGTGAACTCGAGCAGATTCCATTTGATGCACTTGCAACTTCTCAAGCCTATATAACTGCTACAGATTTTGAAAATGCTACACGAGGCATCTATTCAACCTTAACAAATGGAAGCCTTTACGGAGGAAGTGATGCAGGTGGAATGCTTGATGCCCCAGATGTATTGGCAGACAACGTAACCCTTGCCTCAAAAGGTAGAAATAGTAGATTCTCATTGCACAACTGGCAATATTCAGCCTCAACTGAGCCGATGGGTTCCTTTTATGAAAGGTCGTACCAAATGATCTTGAGGGCCAACACGCTTATAGAAAAAAGCGTAGATTTTGAAGGAACCAACAAGGATAAAGTTGTTGCCGAAGCTAAGGCCCTAAGAGCTTTAGGACATTTAAATCTGGCTACTTTCTTTGCAAAAATCCCAACACAATCCGCAGATGCTAACGGAAGTCCAGGAGTTGCTTACGTAACTACAGCCGACTTTTCAATTGAGCCTGCCAGATTAACGGTAGCAGAAACCTATAATATGATTGTTCAGGACCTAACGGATGCCTTGACCGGAATTCCAGCAACCAACGATCCTGGTAGATTAAATGCTGATGGTGTAAATACCTTACTGTCCAGAACCTATTTGTATATGGGCCAATGGCAAAATGCAATTAATGCTGCAAATGCCGTTACAAAAACAGTTGCTGCACGTAACAACGTAGTGGGTGTTTGGGAAGATTCTAGTAAAGACGGTGTTATTTTCTGGATAGATGTTGATCCTCCAGGATTGGATATCACCCCCGGCGTAACCTGGAGCCAATTTGGTATTAATACCTTAGTTCCGGAATATGTAGTTTCTTACCCACTATTCCAACTTTTTGAAGATGATGACATCAGAAAGGATGCCTATACACTTCAAGCAAGAAACGGCCCAACACAATACAATGCTATCAAAAAATTGTTCGCAAGAGCCGATGGTCAATTCCCAGGACGTGTTGATATTAAAATACTTCGCGCAGCAGAATCTAAGTTAAACATTGCCGAAGCACAATACAACCTTGGTAATGAAGGAGCCGCGCGTGCAGCTCTTGACGAAGTGAGAACTAAGAGATACACTGCTCCACCAAGTGGAGAAACCGGAACTGCACTTCGCGATGCAATCCGTCTTGAAAGAAGATTGGAGTTCGCATTTGAGTCACAACGCTTCTTTGACCTTAAGAGATGGTCTCTTCCAATTGAAAGAGGAGGATTTGGTGATTTGAACGATGGCACTGGAGTACCTTCTACAGGACAAAACATGGCTGTAGGGTCTAAGCTTTTCCAATTGCCAATTCCCCAAACTGCACTGGATTTAAATCCTAACTTACAGCAAAATTCTGGGTATTAATAATCTTAAAATATTATCGTAATGAAAAAAATTAATATAATAATTACCTTCGTAGCATTAGCCCTCATTGCTGTTTCTTGTGAAACATATGATGATTATGATACAGATAGAAAGACGGTAGTAGGATTTACTAGTGCCTCTGATAACATAAACAACATCCCTGAAGGAGGCGAAAGAAGCAGAACCTTCACCGATGTGATTTACGCATCTGATTTGGCTGCTGTTGACAGAGAATTTAAGGTGGTGGTAATTCCAACCATCTTGCCAGATGCCATTCCACCCGCAACCGATACAGACCCTTCTAACTATTCGTTCGAGGCGACTGTGGTAATTCCTGCAAACTCGCAAAAAGGATCATTCACTGCCACCGGGATTGACAATTCAATCGAGGACGAAAGAGGTGAATATTTCTCAGTTGCCATTGAGGGCGGAGGAAATGTTGTCTCTGGAGGTAGATTCACTATCAGACTTAGACAATAAGTTTTAGGAGATATCCTTTTAATTAACAATAAAACATCCCTTAGCTTCTAAGGGATGTTTTTTTTATCAGGAATATTTAGTCAATTCCCAGCGCAAATCTCGTTACCTTTGAAAAGGATTACAGACTGCATTAAGCTATAGAATAATAATACAATGAGCGACACAACAAACACCATTTTCGGAATATACCCAATTAAGGAGGCACTCACATCAAACGTTGTTTTTGATAAGGTTTTTGTACAAAAAGGAATAGATAGCGACAAGATTGAAAGTCTCATAAAAGATCTCGAAAAAGCTGATGTTACCATTAATATTGTCCCTTTCGAAAAACTAAACAGACTCACACGGGGCAACCATCAAGGCATTGTGGCCGTGACCTCGCCGGTGGCGTTCCACAGTTTGGAAGATGTGGTGGAAAAAGCACTTGAAAGTGAAAAGGCACCCCTCTTCCTCATTTTGGATCAAATAACCGACGTCAGAAATTTTGGCGCCATTCTGCGTACGGCAGAATGTACCGGCGTCAATGCTGTAATTATCCAAAAATCCGGAGGTGCTCCCGTATCTGGCGATACCGTAAAAACATCGGCCGGGGCCATTTTTAAAATTCCCATCTGCAAAGTTGAACACATCAAAGACGCAATCTTTTACCTACAGGGTTCAAATATCACTACCGTTGCCGCAACTGAAAAAACCAACTCAGAGATTTATTCCTTAGATTTAAAAAAACCGTTGGCCATTGTGATGGGTTCGGAAGATAAGGGAGTTTCCAAGTCAGTTCTTGCTTTGGTTGACCAACGCGCTTCACTGCCTTTGTTGGGTGAAATCAATTCGCTGAATGTTTCGGTTGCCTGCGGTGCTTTCCTTTATGAAGTAGTGCGTCAGCGCGGCAGGAGCTATTCCGATTGATTTTTGGGATTTTTCTTAAAACTATAAATAATCCTGATCCTTCGCGGTTTTTGAACACCGGCGTTTTCCGTTGAGGGTTCATTGGGCAACTCCTTCGGCAATTCAATAAAATTTCCTTCTTCATCAAATTGTTTCAAAAATGGGTCGTTGTCCGGATTATAATCTTCCCGTTCCCATTCATATTTCCTATTCTCGATTGGGTTGCTTTTATAGAAATAAGCAAAGACCAGACCCACAAAAAAACCGGAGAGATGGCCTTCCCAAGAAATTTCAGGATTCACCGGAAAAACATACCAAAGCATGCCCCCATACAGAAAAACCACAGCAAGCGCCAAGGCCGTGAGCTGGAATTGTTTGGAAAAAATTCCCTTAAAGAATAAAAAGGAAGCAAGCATATAAACAACGCCGCTGGCACCAATGTGAAGGGACGACCTGCCAATCAACCAAGTTGCAATACCGGTCAACAAAAGGCCAAAAAGCAATATTTTCCAGCGAAGGTTTCGGTAAAAATAAAATAAGGCCGAAGACAGCACAAATAGCGGGATGGAATTATTGAAAAGATGCTTCAAACTACCGTGAATGAACGGACTAAAAGCAATGCCCCGCAGCCCTTTCAGTTCCCTGGGATAAACCCCAAAGGAATTGAAATTCAAGCCGAAGCGGGATTCTATCCAAAACACGACCCAAAGCACCATTACAAAAAGCAATGGATAACCAAAAACTCCGGGCGTATATTTAAGTTGGTTTGAACTGGCCATACTCACTGTTTACAAAAAGCAATCCCCAATTCAAATTTATGATAAATTGTCAGTGAAACCGAGTTATTAAAATTGTAATTTTGAAATCTATGAACGCACCGCTCGCTGAAAGGATTCGTCCAAAAACCCTTGAACGTTATTTAAGCCAGTCCCATTTAGTGGGACCCAAAGGTTCGCTCATTGCCCAGCTGAAAACAGGAATGATTGCTTCAATGATTTTTTGGGGGCCACCGGGAACAGGCAAAACCACACTTGCAACTATTATAGCCAATGAAAGCGGAAGACCCTTCTATGCCCTAAGCGCCGTAGATAGTGGAGTTGCCGCAGTTAGGGAAGTAATTGAAAAAGCCAAAAAAAGTGATTCTCTTTTTTCAACTAAAAACCCCATACTGTTCATTGACGAAATCCACCGTTTTAGCAAATCTCAGCAGGATTCACTTTTGGGCGCCGTTGAAAAAGGCTGGATAACGCTTATTGGCGCAACGACTGAAAACCCAAGTTTTGAGGTAATACCAGCGCTGCTGTCCCGCTGTCAGGTTTATGTATTGGAACCTTTCACCCGTGAAGATTTGGAAGCATTGCTGAAGAGAGCGCTAAAAGATGACCAGATTTTAGCAAAGAAAAAGGTAAACTTAAAGGAAACCGAAGCACTGATAAGGCTTTCAGGCGGCGATGCCCGAAAACTGCTAAATATTTTGGAACTGGTGATCCTTTCGGAAAATGGAGACAAAATTAGTATTACCAATGAATTGGTAATGCAAAAGGCACAGAAAAATACGGTTCTTTATGACAAAACGGGCGAACAACATTACGATATCATTTCAGCATTCATAAAATCCATCCGTGGAAGTGATCCCAATGCCGCTGTATATTGGCTGGCCCGAATGATTGAAGGAGGCGAGGATTTAAAATTCATTGCCAGAAGGATGGTCATTTTAGCCTCAGAGGATATAGGCATTGCAAATCCGAACGCGCTTTTATTGGCCAATAGTACTTTTCAGGCGGTCAATTCAATTGGGTATCCCGAGTCCCGCATCATTTTGAGCCAATGTGCCATTTATTTGGCAACTTCCCCAAAAAGCAATGCTTCCTATAAAGCCATTGGCGAAGCTCAACAGTGTGTGAAACAAACCGGGGACCTGTCTGTGCCTCTTTCCATTCGCAACGCGCCCACAAAACTTATGAAGCAATTGGGCTACGGAAAGGAATATGAATATGCCCATAACTACGAGGGGAATTTTGTGCCGCACGAGTTTTTACCGGAAGAAATTAAAGGCACCACGTTTTACAGACCGGGAAACAACCCAAAGGAAAATGCACTGAAAACCTACCTTAAACAACTTTGGAAAGATAAATATGATTTTTAGTCCTCAGATTTATACATCGTGGACGTTCCGCCCGTTTTGATCGTTAAATTACCGGAGGCATCAAAACTGGCATCGGCCACACTCCCGTTGCTGTCCATGAATTTCACCACATTGTTCATCACGATTATTTTTCCCGTTAATAAAAGTCCATCGGCCGTGGTTGATGATTTTTCATATAGGGAATAACCCTCATCCGACTTTCGGAGTAGATAGTTTTTTCCGGCAAGGGAATAATTTGAAAATCTGGCGTCGGGCAATAAAGTTCCCGGAGTGGCAGAAACCTTGGGCGCCACAGTAGTAAAAGCGCCGGGCATTGTTTCATTGAGTGACGGATTTTGCCGCGAATTGTTGGGCAAAAGCGCTACCGGACCTTGGGAAACCGGCAATGGCGCAACCTTATTGAACACTTGACGAAGCGCATCCTGATAGGATTTTTGCCATTCTTTATATTTGCTTTTTCCTTCTGGACTTCTATAAATTTCCTGTTCATTACAATCCTTTATTACCAATTGAAGCTTTGTTCCCAAGAAAGAACTCAATTCTTCAATATGGGCAAATAGGCCATCACAACGGTTTGCGTTTGGCGCGGAATCAGCCAAATAAGCATTGAAGCCTTTTTTTTCAAAATAAAACTTCGTCATGGAATTCAACTGAAACTGGTCCCTACCCTTGAGAAAATCAAACTGTTCGGGAATTACCACATAACTGTACTGGCTAAAATCGGTGGTTTGTGAAAAAATGGCGGAGCTTTGCAACAGCGCACAGGCAAAAAGAAGGTAACGGATCATTCTTCGTCAATTATATAATTAAAACCTAATTGTAAAGATACACTTTTTGCCTTAGCCAAATTTGTATAATTGATCAGGTTGTCCGTTATTAAATAAAAATTAAGTTTGCCAATATCTGCCGAAAGTCCAATTCCAAAATTCGAAAAGGAATATGAATCCACCGTATATGTGGCCTTGGCTGATAGATAGCTGGCAAACCTTCGTTGGTAAAATAACGATGCGGCCATTTGCGGCCGTTTTGGACGGAAAATGGTATAAAGCTGAAGCCCAATGTTTTGTTTATGTAGATTGTTTTGGTCCATGTTCAAACAGTCGCAAGCGCCACTGGCGTTGAACCTCCCGAAACCGTAACTTAGTCCCAAATTGATTTTCGCCGGTCGGAACTGTGTGTAATTATTATATAATGTGTCCACCGGGATTTCCGCCTTAATTTCATCTTCGAGATTGTCATAATAGGGAAAGGTGGGGTCGCCATCGGCCAATGGAGGAAAAATCAGGTTGATGCCATCAAGGGTATAATTTCCGGAAGCGCGATAATTCTCTACATCTTTGGAATGAAAAATGGCCCCAACATCAAGCGCACTTGCCGAAAGATTCCACGCCTCATTCAAGTCATAATTAAAACCAAGGTCCACCCCCACCCCAAAGTTACCACCGAAAAAGGCACGTCCCAAAATTTTACTGGTCACTTGCCCCGCACCATCCAGTTCGCGCAGGGAGGCATAGCCAGAGGTTTGAACAGAGACATCTGCATTCTGCACTGTGTGTTCATAGATATTCTCGGAATTTTCATCACCCAATCGGGTCACGAACAAACCGGAATTGTTAACGCTTCGGTAGCTGAACATGCTGGAATATAACTTAAGCCGTGCCCCCACCGTCAATTTCTTGGAAATACGCTTGTTGATCCCGAAATGGTAAACCGTCATAAAATCACCGGTGGTGCTAATTTCGCTGAAATCAAATTCATAATTTAAATAGTCCCTGTTTCCTTCCCAAGCAAGTATGGCCAAATCTTTTGGGAAGTAGGCTATAAAATCAAACTCCTGATAGATACCGCCAGAAAAATAAATTTCATTTTTTGCGCGCCATCCAAAATTTATTATTTCCAGTTGCTGGGTTGCCGTAAAGAAATCAGTATTCCTCATTTCGAAGATTTTCTGTGTAATACGGTCATTGATGTTGTCATTTCCTTCCTTAAAAATATCATAGGCCGAGACGCCCGAAGAACCGCCGTTAACGTGAATATGGGAAAGAAATGGAATTCCATAATGTTTTTTTTGAAGTACTTTTCCACCCGGATTGAGCATCAAAGACTGCGGAACATCGTCAAATCCATAAAGGACCTGCTTGTTTTGTGCCATCACAAACGACCCCTGAAGGGCTATGATAATAATTAGGAAATTTCGCATTGTATTAATGTTCCAAAAAGTAGGTTGTTTTGGATTTCAAATTTAAGGTGCCCTTAAGGCCTTCCTCCGCGGAAGGAATGGTGGCAGAAACCACAACTTTATCCGCTTGGGTAAGTTGCAAAATACCTTCTCCTTCTACATTCTCTATAAATTCCGTAATTACAGGCGCCGTCAAGGTTCCCTCAGCAACCGAGGTGACCGTGGTGTAGGTAGTGTCATTTACTTCGCTCAAAAACTGGAAATCTATCTGAAATTCGCGCGGGATAGTGTTGGTAAATTTAAAATAGAACTCTGCTCTTTTCAGGCTTTCCTGCAACGTGCCGTCATCCAAAAACCGAATTTCGGTAGTGTCGCGCACTGTAAGGATGGGAACTGCATTTATAGTATCGAAAAAACGGCTGGCTTCAATATTGAAGTAAATGAGATCCAGCTCCACTATTGGGGCCAGGGTTATATTCTCGGCTTGGTCAAAATCGGTATCTCTGATGCATGAACTGAAAAACAGACATGCAAACAACATGCAGAAGACAGCAGTGAAATTAGAATTCATGTGTGGGGATAATTTACCTGTAGTAAACGCTATTTGTATCAGATTATTACTACAAATAATTTTTTATCTCAGAAAGTTCCCGTACCGTGGCGGTTAAGGCTGATACTTTTTCATTTCTATAATTAAAGAACAGGGTGTGCATGCCTGTATTTTGGGCCCCCATTATGTCCGCTTCAAAGCTATCGCCAATCATTATGCTGTTTGCAGGCAGGGCGGAAGCTTTTGATAGCGCAGTTTGAAAAACCGTGGGATGCGGTTTCTTTAAACCAACCTCCTCTGAGGTTGTGACGGTGGCAAAATATTTTTGGATGCCGCTGTTTTTCAATTTCAAATATTGCACTTCCTCAAAACCGTTGGTGATTATATGCAAATTATATAGTGCCGAAAGGTATTCCAGAATTTCAACGGCGCCGCTGAACAGATGGTTGTTCAGGGGAAGTTCTTCAATGTAACAACCCGCAAGGGCATCAATTTTTTTTAGCGGAAATTTTAGGTTGAAAATATCAAAAGTCTCCGTGAGCCTGCCCCTGCGGAGTTCTTCTTTTGAAACTTGGTCGTCGCGGTACTTTTTCCAATATATTAAATTGATGGGCTCATATTCCCTTAAAAAATCGTGTAGCGGAAGGTCTATTTTATGCCTTCGGAAGACCCTTTGAAACGCCAATCCAGAGTTCCGGTCAAAATCCCAAAGCGTATGGTCCAGATCAAAGAACACATCTGCTATTTTTCTATACGGCATACTCCTGTAGTTTTTCTGATAAAATACTTCGCCAGACTTTATTTCCCTCAGTTGAAGAGAGGTCTTTGTTAGAAAAAATCATGGTGAAGGTTCCGTTCACTTCTTCAACTGCTTTCATGGTGTTGGTCACGGTTTTTTCAATATCGGAAGCATATTTCTTTTGAAAGGCCAAGGTGGTCATAGCCGCAGGATGGATAATCAGGGGTGTTTTTATTTCATAATCCAAATCATAAAAAAGAAAGGGCGTGCAGGTGCCGGCACGGAAACCAACCGTATCGCGGAAGACCATCGTAAAATCGCGCTTTACCTCCAGCTCTACCAAATGCCGGTACAAATCGGGAAGGTTCACCAAAAGCTCTGAATTCATCGAACTTGTTAAATTTCGATTTGTAATTTCCTCCATGCGCCGCTTTTCGATTTTTAACAATTCATAATCATTGAGGGAAGTAAAGGAGAATATCAAGCCCACTTCCTTATAATCTGAAATGAACTTAATTAGCATTTTGAACTTTTGCCGACGGGTGTTCATACTTTCATTGAACGACCGCGAATTTCCCAAGAGAAAAAAAACCGTCAATTTAAAATCACTCCGGGTGGCAATGTTCACGATCCATTTAAAAGTATCCAACGGATCTCGCTTAATGCCCAAAACCACTTGGGTGCGCTCTATAATTTCTCCGAATTTCCCGTTTAAGAGCCCGTTGATATAGCCCACCGCCGTCCTGAAAATTCCCTTTTGTTTATAGGCATAGGGTTGGGCGGCTTCAATAACGGGATGGACCAATAGTTTTTTGGAGGGAAAAACCAAATCTGGAAATGCCGCTGAAAGTTTGTCCTTAAATAAATATGCCCAGATATCCACAATAGGTTGGTGCAGGAAGCCTTCTTTGAATGCCAAACTTTCAGAGGCCATAAACCGTCCAATCTCATCTTTCACGTGCGGCAGATATTCTTCGTAACGCGTAATCATATAAAAACTGCCGGAAAAAATATCAAACGGTAATGCGCTGCTGTTTGAAACCGAAAAGAAACCGTAAGTGTTTCCCCATTTTTTAACTGTGAAGTCAATGGATTCAAGCCCTTGCTGTTCTAAAAGCCCATAACTCTGAAAAAACAGTTCGCTCCCCAAGGGTTTTTTTCCGTAGGAAATCTTGGGGCCCGTATGGGCAATAAATTCTTCAATAACAGAGGTAAACGATACGTCAATGCCCAAGATCCGAATGCAGATATGTTTAAAAATATAGGAAATTCGGGGGGTGAGTTTATGGGTATAGAGTAACAGCATAAAAGTTTACAGCATATTTTCGTCGGCAAAGCTAAAGTACGCCTTTTCAGTAATTATAAGGTGGTCCAGCACTTTTATGTCCAAACTTTCACCGGCACTTTTCAGTTTTTTTGTCAGCTGGATATCTGCCTGGCTGGGTTTCAACGTGCCAGATGGATGGTTGTGGGCCAAAATAATTCCCACGGCGCCAAGTTGCAACGCTTCCTTAAACGCCAGCCTAACATCCACAATGGTTCCGGTTATTCCGCCCTTACTTAGCTGGGAACTTTTTATAATTTTATTTGAATTGTTCAAATATAGTATCCAAAATTCCTCGTGGGGCAATTCGCCAATAATGGGCTGCACAAATTCAAATACAGAATTGCTGGAAGTGATTTTTTTTCGTTCCATCGCTTCTTCCGCCCTTCTTCTTCTACCTAATTCCATGGCCGCGGCAATGCTTATTGCCTTTGCTTCGCCTATGCCTTTGAATAGCATCAATTCAGGAATTGAAAGCCTTCCCAGCTCGCTCAAATTGTTTTCAACGGAGGCCAAAATGCGCTGGCTGAGTGAAACGGCACTTTCGTTGCGGCTTCCGGAGCCAATGAGAATAGCTATAAGTTCGGCATCACTGAGGGCGGCGCGTCCCTTCAGCAACAATTTCTCCCGTGGGCGGTCATCCTCGTTCCAGTTTTTTATGGAAAATGAAGCATTTTCTTCCATGTTTTTTGTCTTTCAATAAAGATAGGAATGAATGCCAAAACTGCGTAGCGTTTTTTTCAAAAACATTGTTTCTAAACACTTAGCTTCAAATTTTAAATCAATAAATTTATTCTTTGAAATATAAATGATAAAAAGATGAAATCACTTTTTGAAACGGAATCATGGCACGAAATAAAAAATAGACTAAATACGCTTAGTTTAGAAAGCGAGCGAAAATGGGGAACGATGGATGTAGCACAGATGCTGCACCATTGCCAACATCCCTTAAATGTTTCTCTCGGAAAGGGAAATATAAAAAAACAGTTTTTTCCATTGGCATTTCTTTTTAAAAAATCATTGTACAATGACAAACCTTGGCGACAGAATTTGCCGACAGCCAAATCATTCAGAATTACTGAAAGCAAGGATTTTGAACCAGAAAAAGTAGCGCTTGAAAAATTAATAGATGAATTCCATCAAATGAAAAACGAGACCCAATGGGACCCACATCCGCTTTTTGGAAAGTTTACTCCACAGCAATGGGGGCAAATGCAGTACAAACATTTGGACCACCATTTGAGGCAGTTTGGGGGTTGATAAATTTCTATTTGAAATTTATCACGAATGGGATTACCTTCGGTGATCGCTCAAAACACCGCTCTGAAAATGAAAAAGGCAAATTTAAAATTTTGAGCAAGCTCAATTTTAAATTTGCCTTTTCCATTTATTCGTGACCGCGGAGGGATTCAAACCCCCAACCCTCAGAGCCGAAATCTGATGCGCTATTCAGTTGCGCCACGCGGCCGTTTTAAATTTGTTAAGAAAGTTTCGATTTAACGATACTCGAAATCGTTTTTCCATCGGCCCTTCCTGCCAGTTTTGCGCTGGCCAACCCCATTACCTTCCCCATTTCGGCCATGGAAGCCGCGCCGGTTTCGGCAATTATTGCATCTACAATTTTACCTATTTCTTCCGTTCCCAATTGCTGTGGAAGAAATTGTTCTATCACAGCGGCCTGTGCCAATTCGGGCTCGGCCAGGTCTGCACGGTTTTGTTGGGTGTAAATGGCAGCGCTGTCCTTTCGCTGTTTCACTTGCTTTTGAAGGATCTTGATTTCTTCTTCCTCTGTCAATGCTGCCTTTGAACCGGTCTCGGTTTGTGCCAATAAAAGTGCAGATTTAACAGCGCGCAATGCTTCCAAAGACTTGGCGTCCTTCGTTTTCATTGCGGTTTTCATCGCTTCCATCACTTTGTCCTGTAGGCTCACTTTTTTATTTTTATAGATTGCGAAGATACTTAATATACCGTAAATGCAAAACTGTAAGTTCAAGATTTATGGAATTGTGGTTTTGGAAAAGCAAAAGCCCGAACTCATTGCTGAAATTCGGGCTCCGGCTTTAAGTGAAAAAAAAATATCTCACTTAGTCCACATTATCGTGCAGAAAGGAATTGTTTTTTCGCAATTCAATTTCGTCATCGCTTGTGTTTACGGACGTTCTGGAAATGGAGGGCTCATTTTTGTTTTCGTTCAAATCAATGCCCATGCGTTTGTATGCAGGTTGTTTCTCAATTTCATCAATGCGTGAGGGGCTGTTTTTAAATTTATAATTGAATTCTTTCATTTTTCTTTTGCGATCTTCAGTGCGGTCGCTCAAAATTTTTGAAATGGGAGCGTTCAGTGGGTCTGCATCTTCAGCGGAATTCTGTTCGTCCTTGCTTGGCTCAGATAGTGTCCTTTTCTCAAAAATAATTTCCTCATCGGCAATTTCTTCCATGGTTTCTTTGGAAGGTTTGGCGCTGTTCAGTCTATTTTCCACTTCTTGGTAATCGTCAAGGCTGTAATATTTAATTCCCTGCCCCGATACTTCGGTAACCGGAACGATCTCTATGTGGTCTTGGACTTCAATTTCTTCCAAATTAATGAAAGCGGGCGCCTCTGTTTCTTTATTATCAATTATTTGTTTGGGCGGTGTATTGATGGGAAGGTCGAACATTAATATTTGTTCCTCTTCATTTTCGGATATTGGGATGGGGGCGGCCTCTTCTTTTTTCGGGGCTTCAATGATAACAAATTCGTTCACGTTGATTTTGTTTATTTCCAACGGGCTGAATTCGTCAATTTCTTTGGCCACCACTTCTTCATAAATTACGTTGGTATTCCTCAGCAACTCCGAAGTTTTGACATAGCCCTGAAATGGCGGTTTTTCTTCAACTTCAGCCTGATCGAAAAGTGTGTGCCGAACCACGGGAGACTCTACTTTGGGTGCGGCCATAATTGGTTTTTGCGGCAATGTTACTGCTGTTGCAGTGGCTTTCGGACTTAGGTCTTGTTCCGCTTTTTGGTCGTCCTCCAAGGTGTGGATTATCTTTTTTGTTTCGGTGTTTACTATTTCATTTTGTTGCTCTACGTTAAAACCCGTTGCAATTACTGTAATGGAGATGGAACCTTCCAAGCTTTCTTCTTCGCCAACGCCCATAATAATATTTGCACTATGGCCGGCCTCGTCTTGAATGTGGTCACTGATTTCGCCAATTTCATCAATAGTGATTTCATCTGAACCAGAAACGATAAGCAGCAGTACGTTTTTGGCTCCTTTAATTTTATTGTCGTTCAAAAGTGGGGAGTCCAGCGCGCGCCCAATTGCTTCCTTTGCCCTATTGGCTCCAGAAGCGGTCGCGCTGCCCATTATGGCCGTCCCGCTGTTTGCAAGTACGGTTTTGGCATCGCGCAGGTCAATGTTTTGTGTGTAATGGTGCGTAATGACCTCGGCAATACCGCGTGCGGCGGTGGCCAACACTTCATCTGCCTTTGAAAATCCGGCCTTAAATCCTAAATTTCCATAGACTTCGCGCAATTTATTATTATTGATAACCACTAAAGAATCTACATTTTGGCGTAGTTTTTCAACGCCTATCTGAGCTTGATCGTTCCGGGTTTTTCCTTCAAATTGGAATGGAATGGTTACAATGCCCACCGTTAGAATATCCATATCTTTGGCCATTTTGGCAATTATGGGTGCGGCGCCCGTACCGGTGCCACCGCCCATTCCGGCGGTGATGAAGATCATCTTGGTATTGGTGGTGAGCATGCTGCGGATTTCCTCCATGCTTTCCACGGCGGATTGCTCCCCCACTTTTGGATTTGCACCGGCGCCCAAACCTTCGGTGAGGGAAACCCCCAACTGAATTTTTATGGGAACGGGGCTATTTTCCAAAGCTTGCGAATCTGTATTACAGATTACAAAGTCAACTCCCTTTATGCCCTGGCTGAACATGTGGTTAATGGCGTTACTCCCTCCACCACCTACGCCAATCACCTTGATTACATTGGATTGGTTCTTTGGCAGATCGAAGGAAATGTTGTCAAATTCTGTTTTGCTGCTCATAGTTTTATTTTTTTATTGCAATGTTCTATTCTTATTCACTTTCTATTTTAATAGGAAACCCACTTCCCAAATCATTCGGCGTTATCCAAAAATTCCTTGAACTTCTCTGCCCATTTATCAAAGAAGCGTTTGGAAGTTTTCGATTCTTTTTCGGTGCCTTTTTTCTCCAATTTTTCATTTTTTACCGTGGGTTGACCTTCCGTTGGATTTGTGTGATCTTCCTTTTCCGAAACTGGGTCACTGTGCGGAAAACGTTTCATCAATGAAGACTTTTCTTTGCTTTCCAAACTGTTCAGCACTAAACCAACCGCAGTGGCGTACATTGGGCTTGTGGTTTCGGCATCACTGTCTCCGGCAAGGTGTTCATTGGGATAGCCTATTCGGGTATCCATTCCGGTGATGTATTCAACCAGTTGTTTTATATGTTGAAGCTGCGCGCCACCACCGGTAAGCACAATGCCGGCAATGAGTTTTCTTTTTGGATCTTCGTGGCCATAATTTTTAATTTCCATGTAGGCCTGTTCAATAATCTCTATCACCCGGGCGTGGATTATTTTTGAGAGATTCTTCAAGCTTATCTCCTTGGGTTCCCGGCCCCGAAGCCCCGGAATGGAAACAATTTCATTTTCTTTGTTCTCTCCCGGCCAGGCAGAGCCGAATTTTATTTTGAGTTGTTCTGCTTGTTTTTCAATAATGGAACAGCCCTCTTTTATATCCTCCGTTATCACGTTGCCACCAAATGGAATAACGGCAGTATGCCTAATGATTCCATCCTTGAAAATTGCCAGATCGGTGGTGCCGCCGCCTATGTCTATCAAAGCTACGCCGGCTTCCTTTTCCTCTTGGCTCAAGACGGCTTTTGCTGATGCCAATGGCTCCAGTGTAATGGCCGAGAGCTCGAGTCCGGCACTTTTTATGCACCGGCCCACGTTCCTAATGGAGGAAACCTGCCCCACCACCACGTGGAAATTAGCCTCCAGCCGGGCCCCATACATACCGATTGGTTCTTTCACCTCTCCTTGTCCGTCAACTTTAAAATCTTGTGGCAATACATGCAATATTTCTTCTCCGGGGAGCATCACGAGTTTGTGGACCTGATTGCAAAGACGGTCAATATCTTCTTCCCTAATGACGTCTTCGCCGTTAGGGCGGGTTATGTAATCACTGTGCTGTAAACTGCGGATATGCTGCCCGGCAATGCCCACGACCACTTCCTTGATTTTCATTCCCGAAGAAGTCTCGGCATCTTGCACGGCCTGCTGAATGGACTGAATGGTTTGGGTTATGTTGTTGACCACACCCCTGTGAACACCCAGACTTTTGGCCTTCCCGATTCCCAAAACCTCCATTTTGCCATACTCATTTTTTTTGCCAATCATGGCAACTATTTTGGTAGTTCCAATATCCAATCCTACAGCAATATTATCTTTTTCCATCGTCTTACTTTTTTGTGGCAATTACCTGACTGTCAAATTTCAAGTTTACCTTATTGTATCCGTACAACGTACTGTCCTGTTTTGTTTTTTTATAAAATGCCTTAAAGTTTTGAAACTTTTTTTCAATGTTTTCCGGTTTTCCAAAAAGCAATGTAAAATCCATTTTTCTCAACTTCAATTCTATATCGCCATTGGCTTTTCTATCTATGCCGATTACGGTGTTCTTCATAAATTCATCATTCTCAATTTTAAGCAAGACGGGCGTAACTTCCTTAAAATTATTTTTTGAAACCCCTGTAATTATGGGCACTCTCGCCGAATAGACCTCAGAAAGTGGCATTTTCTTTCCATCGGCATCCAGATAATAATCTGGAGTGGCGGGCACCCTGCCCACGGGTTTGCGCTGTTCAATGGTCGCGCCCAACCTGCCGTCCACCGTCACATACACTTGAGCGTCACGAACCATAGGGTTTTCAAGCAATCGTTGCTCCATCTTCTTCAAAACTAAAGTTTCTTTACCTATGCCCGTAACCTTGTCATGATTTTGTATCAACAATTTATTAACTGTATTATAGGTGATAAAAGGCCTGTTTTCGTGCTTAAAAACAACATCGAGTTTTGTGATTTTTCTGGCGTCGTTGCGCTTTTTTGTAAAGCTGAAAAGAAAGGCCATCAACATCAAAAGAAAAACGAATTTTAGGATTTCAACGCTGCGCTTCATTGTTTAAAATTTGGGTTAGTTTATTCACTTCAGCGCCAATGTCTCCGGCGCCTACCAGCAATTTTATTCTACATTTTGAAGCCAGCATAATCTCTGGCAAAGCCGATTTAAAAACCAATCTTTTTTTATCGGAATCAATCATTTTCAAAAGCCAATCTGATGTTATTCCTTCAATGGGTTCTTCCCTTGCTGGGTAAATATCCAGCAGCACTACTTCATCAAAATTTGAAAGACTCTTGGCGAAACCTTCCGCAAAATCACGGGTCCTGCTGAAAAGATGCGGCTGAAAAACAATCTGCTTTCGGTCATCGGGATACATTTCATCCACAGCTTGAAACAGCGCGTCAATTTCTGTGGGATGATGTGCATAATCGTCTATCAAAACCAATTCCTCCGATTTAATTTTATACGAAAAACGCCGTTTTACGCCTTTAAAAGTTGCCAACGCTTTGGGCAGGCAATCGGTTGGGGAGCCTGCTAAAATTGCCATGCCCAAAGCCATGATGGCATTTGTAAGATTGTGATGTCCGGGGAGATGGAAGGTTAAATTTCTTAAAATTCCATTTGGGGTTTTTAAATCGAAATGATATGCGCCCTCTTTTATGTTTACGTTTTGTGCTTCGTAATCTGCTGAATCTTCAACAGCCACGGTCATTCCATCAAGCGGAAGATTTTTTTTGATGAAAATATGCTCTTCCTTTTTCACCAATTTTGCAAATGTTCGGAAGGCGTCTTCTATTTCCCGCGCATCGCCATAAATATCCAAATGGTCTGCATCCATCGAGGTGACGCAAGCAATGTCGGGCCGAAGCTGGAGAAAGGAACGGTCAAATTCATCAGCTTCCACAACGGTTATTTCGCTGCCTTTATAAATGAAGTTTGAGTGGTAATTCTCTGCAATTCCGCCCAAAAAAGCGGTTACCGGCATATTGCATTCCGCGAGCAAATGCCCCAAAATAGCCGAAGTTGTTGTCTTCCCGTGCGTTCCGGCAACGGCAAGGCAAAGTGTATTTTTTGAAACTTCGCCCAAAAGCTCGGCACGTTTCACAACATAGAAATCATTTGAAATGAAGTAATTCAAAATTTTGTTTCCCTTCGGAATTGCCGGCGTATAAATCACCAAAACATTTTCTTTTGAAATTACTTCCTTTTGAATTTCGGAAATTTCATCAATAAAAGTCACCGGAATTCCTTCGGCGACCAATTCTTCAGTTAAATCGGTGAAAGTCTTATCGTACCCAAAAACAGCTTTCCCCTGCATCTTGAAATACCGTGCAAGCGCACTCATCCCAATGCCGCCGATGCCGACGAAGTAGAAAGTTTGTATGTTTTTTAGATTATTCAAAAATCAAAGTTTAAAATTTAAATGTTTCAGGTTTTAGGTTTTTAATTCCCCCTTCGGGGGTTAGGGGGCCAACATTTTCTCAATTTCTTCAACTATATCTTTTGTGGCGTTTGGTTTGGCCAGTTTTTTTATATTTTCCGACAGCGTTTTTTGCTTGTCTTCGGAAGCGAGCAGTTGTGAAAACTCATTTTCAAAACTGGATTCCAATTCACTTTCCTTTATCAATATCGCGGCATTTTTTTTTGAAATTGCCATCGCGTTCTTGGTTTGGTGGTCTTCGGCAACATTTGGTGATGGAATAAAAATCACTGGTTTTCCAACCAAACACAATTCTGAAACGGAAAGTGCGCCAGCTCTTGAAATGATGAAATCTGCTGCCGCATAAGCCAAATCCATTCGGTTTAAAAAAGCGTGAATTTGCACGATTTTGGTTGCTTTGTTTTTATAGGTTTCTTCGTAAAATTTTCCGCATTGCCAAATTAGCTGTAAGTTGTGCGCTGCAAAAAACGGGAGTGATTTTTCAATCAATTGGTTGATCCTTCGTGCACCCAAACTTCCGCCCAAAACCAAGACTGTTTTTTGCTCTTTTTTCAAATTGAAGAATGAAATTGCTTCTTCTTTTTTTGAAGAAATATCAAGCAAATCCTGACGGACGGGATTGCCCGTAAATCTTATTTTTTCCGAAGGGAAGAATTTTTCCATTCCTTCATAAGCCACACATATTTTTTGGACTTTACTGCTCAACCATTTGTTTGTAATGCCTGCGTGACTATTTTGTTCCTGAATTAAACAGGGAATTTTGCGCAAAGATGCCATCCGAAGTAATGGCGCACTGGCATAACCGCCGGTTCCAATTGCTACATCGGGGTTAAATTGCTTCAAGATTTGCCGCGACTTCATCAAACTGGAAATAAGTTTTAAGGGAAAAGCCAGATTCTGCAGCGACAAACTACGTTGCAATCCAGAAATCCAAAGCCCTTTGATTTTGTAACCGGCTTGTGGCACTTTTTCCATTTCCATTCTATTTTTTGCGCCCACAAACAAAAATTCAGCATCGGGAAAACGGGATTTCAACTGGTCCGCAATGGCGATTGCCGGATAAATATGACCTCCGGTTCCGCCGCCTGATATGATGAATTTATATTTCAATTTTTTTTCAATTTGGAGACGCACGGCCGTGCGTCTCTACTGTTATATTGCTTCGCTTAAAATATCCAATGGGTTTTCTTCTTTTTCTTCTTTTATAGGCACCTCCCGCTTTGCACTCACGCTTAAAATCATTCCCAATGCCAAACAGGTCATCCAAATAGAGGTTCCTCCACTACTGATCAATGGCAAATTCTGGCCTGTTACGGGGAATAATTCCACCGCAACTGCCATATTTATCATCGCCCTAAAAATGATCGGCAAACCCACGCCTATAACGAGCAGTTTCCCAAAAACAGAAGTAGATTTATGCGCCACAACTACAATCCTGAAAAGCAAAAACAGGTAGAGGACCATTAAGAACAGGCCTCCCACAAGCCCCCATTCCTCAACAATAATGGCATAAATAAAATCTGATGATGACTGTGGCAAAAAGTTTTTCTGCACACTCTTTCCCGGCCCCTGTCCTGTGATTCCGCCGGATGCTATGGCGATTTTGGCTTTCTCTATCTGGTAATCTGCTTCGGTGTCTTTATTATCGGTGAAATTCTCAACCCTACTAATCCAAGTATCAACGCGGTTTGGAAAAACGCCGGGGAAAGCCTTCGCCGTTAAAATAAAAACCGTGAGGAACAGCAAGCCTGCACCCAAGATGACTCCCAAGTATCGCAATGGATATCCACCAATAAAAACGAGGATTACAATCATTACAAAAAAGATTGCGGTGGTTGAAAAATTAGCGGGCAGAATGAGCGCAAGCACAATAAATACTGGCAACCATAAGGGCACAATGGTTTCTTTGAAAGTGACGGTCCTATCTTTGATCCGGGAAAGATAGCGCGCCACATAGGTCATCAAAACCACTCCCGCCAAAGTGGAAGTTTGAAAGGTGACCCCCACGAAGGGCACGCGAATCCATCGGCTGGCATTGGCGCCATCAATGGTTGTGCCTTCGGCCATGGTGATAACCAACAAAAGAATTACCACTGGAACGGCTATGATTGAAAGTCCCCTGAAATAATTATACGGAATTTTGTGGACGCCATATAAAATAGCGATCCCCAGAACCAAATGGGCAAAATGTCTCAACAAATAGGGAAGCGTGCTGCCATCGCCGTACAGATAGGCCAAATTACTGCTGGCGCTATAGACCGGCAAAAAGGAGAAAAGCGCCAATAACCCGGCTACTCCCCAAATTGCCCTATCTCCCTGTATGTATTGAAAAATGTTTTTCACTTAAAAATTTTTGGTTTCTGGTTTCTGGTTTCTGGTTTCGTATTTCTGATTTCGTATTTCGAATTTCCCATTTCGTAATTATAGATTCCGAACCGCTTCCTTAAACTGCCGTCCTCGGTCTTCGTAGTTTTCAAATAAATCAAAACTTGCACAGGACGGTGAAAGCAGCACGGTATTGTTGCGGTCTGCCAATTTATATGCCACCTGTACCGCCATGGCCATGGAGTCTGTTTCAATAATGGTATCTACAATATTTCCGAAGGCGTTTATGATTTTCCCATTATCCAATCCCAAACAAATAATCGCTTTCACTTTTTCATTTACCAATGGCAAAAGCTCGGTGTAATCATTGCCTTTATCTACGCCGCCCACTATCCAAATGGTGGGATTTTCCATACTGTCCAGTGCAAAAAAAGTGGCGTTCACATTAGTTGCCTTGGAATCATTGATGTACCAAACGTTGTTCCTTTTCACCACTTTTTCCAATCGATGCTCCACGCCCTGAAAACCTTCCAGACATTCGCGAATGGTCTGTTTTCTGATTTTCAATAATGTGGCAACTGTTGAAGCGGCCATGGCATTTTTTAGATTGTGTTCCCCCTGTATTCCTATTGTTGCGATTGGCATAGTAAATTCTGTGTTATTTATTTTTATTATTATTTCGTCGTTTCTTTTAAAAGCACCCTGATTCAATTCTTTTTTAACCGAAAAGGGTAAGCCCTGCGGCTTTATGGAATTTTGCGAAAGCCATTTTATGATTTCGCCGTCATCTGCGTTATAAATAAAATAGTCCTGGGACGTTTGGTTCATTGTTATCCGAAATTTTGAAGCGATATAATTTTCATATTTATAATCATATCTGTCCAAATGGTCCGGGCTCAAATTGGTCAAAACCGCGATGTGGGGCGCGAAATTTTCAATCCCGTCCAGCTGAAAACTGCTGAGCTCGAGCACGAAGTTTTCATACTTTTCCTCTGCAACCTGTTCCGCGAAACTCTTCCCAATGTTTCCGCCCAATGCCACGTTCAAGCCGCCATTTTTCAGCAATTCAAAAGTCAAACTTGCAGTTGTTGTTTTTCCGTTACTGCCCGTTATCCCTACGATTGTTGCCTTTGTGAATTTTGCGGCGAATTCAATTTCTGAAATTACCTTCACTCCCTTTTCGCGCAGCTTTTTTACGATTGACGCCTTATCGGGAATTCCCGGACTTTTCATCACCAAATCTGCGGAAAGGATTTTTTCTTCAGAATGGCCTTCCTCTTCCCATTCAATTTCATTATTTATAAGAACTTGTTTGTATTTCTCTTTTATTTTTCCAAAGTCTGAAACGAATACTTCAAACCCTTTTTTCAATCCTAAAATGGCTGTTCCAACCCCGCTTTCTCCCCCACCCAGAATGACGATTTTAGATTTACGATTTTCGATTTTCGATTGTTTGCTCATTTTGAGTTTAATCGTTTACGAACTGTATTTATTGATGCAATCGTTATGGAGAGTAACTTATCGGCCTCCTTGTATAACCGATCAATTTCGTCGTGATGCGTGTCAGACATTTCTTTTAATATTTCCAAGAAATACATACTTTCATCTGCTTCTTCTTCCACTATTTTCAGCTTATTTATGAAGTCTTTATCCGACTTTCCCCTACACGCTGCCCTGTAATTTGCACCCACCGAACTAGAACATCTGATTAATTGATTGCAGTAGGCATTATATTCTCGCGAAATGGGAAATCTCATACATAACTTCCCACTATCAACTGCAAAGCATAACATTCTTCGTTTAATCTCTTCCTTCATAAAATCATAAATCTAAAATCGTATATCGTAAATCATAAATCCTTTCTATCTAATTTTTAAAGTGACGATTGTGATTATGGCCAAAAAAATTCCCACGATCCAAAAGCGCGTTACAATTTTGCTTTCGTGAAAACCCTTTATTTGATAGTGATGATGAAGGGGGGACATTCTGAAAATGCGTCTTCCTTCGCCAAACTTTTTCTTTGTGTATTTGAACCAACTTACCTGCAAAACCACGGAAAGATTTTCCATCAGAAATATTCCGCAGAGAATGGGAATCAGCAATTCCTTCCGGACCGCAATTGCGATTACGGCTATTATTCCACCAATAGTCAAACTGCCCGTATCGCCCATAAACACTTGCGCGGGATAGGTATTGTACCATAAAAATCCAATGAGCGAACCCACAAATGCGGTGATAAAAATGGTCATTTCACCCATATTCGGGATGTACATAATATTGAGATAATCTGAAAAAATGACGTTGCCCGAAATCCACGCAAAAAGCGCCAAGGTAAGCCCGATAATGGCGGAAGTTCCGGCGGCAAGACCGTCAATTCCGTCAGTAAGATTTGCGCCGTTTGAAACCGCAGTGATTATAAAAATGACAATGGGGATGAAGATAAGCCACACATAACTTTGGTAATTTTCACCCGTCCAACGGATCAATTCGGAATAATTGAATTCATTTTCCTTTACGAAGGGAATAGTGGTTAGCATCGCCTTGTCCCGCACATAAAACCTGTCTTCCGTGTCTTTGGAAATAACCTCGCTCAGCATGACATCCGTTGACGTGTTCGGCACCGTTCTTTGCACCACAATATCTGGGTGAAAATACATAGTTACGCCCACAAAAAGGCCCAACCCAATTTGCCCAATTACCTTGAATTTTCCCGGTAAACCTTGCTTATCGTTTTTGAACTTTTTTATGTAATCATCTATAAAGCCGATGGTTCCCATCCAAACGGTGGTGACGATCAAAAGAATGACATAAATATTTTCAAGTTTGGCAAAGAGCAGTACGGGAATAAGCGTGGCCAGAATAATAATGATGCCGCCCATTGTGGGGGTCCCCGCCTTTTCGTTCTGCCCGTCCAAACCAAGGTCGCGAATGGATTCGCCCACCTGTTTTTGTTGAAGAAAGGTGATTATTTTCTTTCCGTAAACGATAGCAATAAACAACGAAAGGATAACGGCCAGAATGGCACGAAAGGTTATGAAATTGAAAAGCCCCGTGCCCGGCACATCATACGTTCTGTCTAAATATTCAAAAAAATAATAGAGCATTCGGCTATTTGTTTAAGGTTTTTAAAAGTTGGCCCACCGTTTTAAAATCATCAAAATCAAACCGTTCGCCATTTATTTCCTGATAGGTTTCGTGGCCTTTTCCGGCTATCAGGATGATGTCATTTTCTTTGGCCATTTGGCAGGCGGCCTTAATTGCTTCTTTTCTATTGGTTATTGAAATTGTCTTTTTGTAAAGTTCGGCGGGCACCCCGGCTTCCATTTGTTCAATGATGCTTTCGGGGTTTTCGCTCCGCGGATTATCGCTGGTGAAAACCACTTTGGTGCTCAATTGGGCGGCTATTTGGGCCATGATGGGGCGTTTTGTGGCATCGCGATCCCCTCCGCAGCCAACTACAGTAATCAGTTCCTCATTGCTTGTGCGGATAATATTTATGGTTTCCAAAACATTTTGCAAGGCGTCCGGTGTATGTGCATAATCTACTATTGCCGTGATTTTTGAATCTGAAATGAAATATTGGAACCTGCCGCCAACACTTTCAAGCGTGCTCATTATTTTCAGGATTTCCATATTTTCCAATCCCAAAAGGTGGGCGGTTCCAAAGATTGCAGTCAAATTGTAGGCGTTGAAACCTCCAATTAATCTCACCCACAATTCCTGATTATTGATTTTAAGGAGCTGACCGGAAAACTGACTTTCCAAAACTTGGGCTTTATAATCTGCATAGGTCTTGAGGGCGTAGGTGTACTTTGTGGCCCGTGTGTTCTGCAACATAACCACTCCGTTTTTATCATCCACATTTACCAATGCGAAGGCGCTTTTTGGCAATGCATCAAAAAATGATTTTTTTACATCGCGGTAATCGGAGAAATTTTGGTGATAATCCAAATGATCGTGGGACAGGTTGGTAAAAACTCCTCCCGCAAACTTTAGTCCCTCCGTTCTTTTTTGATGGATCCCGTGGGAACTCACCTCCATAAAGCAAAATTCCACCCCTGTATCAACCATTTCGCGTAAATATTTATTTATGGTCAGCGGGTCTGGCGTTGTGTGTGTGGCTTTTTCCTCTTTATTGCCCACCATTATCTTTACGGTGGAGAGCAAACCGGCTTCCATGCCCGCTTTTTTAAAAAGATGGTACAGCAGGGTTGAAACGGTGGTTTTGCCATTTGTTCCGGTAACTCCCACAAGTTTCAATTCTTCCGAGGGATTGTTATAATAATTGGCGGCCATAATAGCCAAAGCCTTATGGGAATCTGCCACTTGAATATAGGTAATCCCATTCACGATATCATTCGGAATGGCTTCACAAATAATGGCCAAAGCGCCTTGGTATGCCGCTTTTTTTATGAATTGGTGCCCGTCTGAAACGGTTCCTTTTATAGCGATAAAAACATCATTAAATGAAACCTTCCGCGAATCAAATTCCAAATTATTGATTGCCACCGAGGTGCTGCCAACAACACTTTCAATGGTAACCTTATATAATATGTCCTTTAAAAATATCACGATAAGTTCAATGTTATCACTTGTCCCTTTTTTATGCTTTCCCCAGATTGTATGGACTGGCTGTCCACATTTCCATTTCCCAAAACTTGCACTTTAAGCCCGAGATTTTCCAATAATGAAACTGCATCCATTCCAGCCATTCCTGTAACGTTCGGGATAGTTTTGGAGGTTTGCTGCAATTTTGTGTAGTACCTTTCAAAATCCTTTTTCACAAATGGATCGGAATTTTCAATCCCTTTTACAGAATCAATATTGGGTGAATCCGTAAAGATTTTCTGTGCAATCCTTTTAAATACCGGCCCAGAAACGTCAGCGCCATAATATCCTTTACGGGTGCTGGGTTTGTGAATGATGACAATACAAGAATACTTAGGGTTTTCAGCGGGGAAAAACCCAGCGAATGACGAAATGTACCGGCGGTTTTCTTTCCAATCTGGCATCCAGTATTCTGTTTGGGCCGTGCCCGTTTTACCGGCCATTGAAAAGTCTGGCGAATACAATGATTTTCCCGTTCCGCGCTTAACGGTATTTTTTAAAATTTCCTTTACCTGCTTTAAAGTTTCCTCCGAACAGATTTTTGGGTTTATTATCTTGGTATCGAAAGTTGTTACCTTTTCGTTCCACGCCCGGACTTCCTTAATAAATCTGGGTTTTACCATTACCCCTTCATTCGCGATGGCGTTGTAGAAGGTCAAGGTTTGAAGGGGGGTTAACCGCAGGCCATATCCATAAGACATTGAAGGCAGTGCGTTTCTGCTCCATTTTTTATCTCCCGGCTGCGGAATCATGGGCATTCCTTCGCCTTTTATGGCTACGCCCGTCTTTTGGTCTAAATGCCAACTTTTTAATCTATCGATGAATTTATTGGGAGTTTTTGAATATCCGTCATCAATCATGGTTGCCAGCCCAATATTGGAAGAAACCTCCAAGGCGCGTGCGGCAGAAATTTTTCCAAATCCTCCACGACGCGAATCGTTGATGGGTTTTCCGTAGAAAATCTTTCGTCCGTTACCTGTGTCCAGAACGGTGCTTGTATCTATAACCTTATCTTCCAAGGCTGCCATAAAGGCCATAACCTTAAATGTGGAGCCCGGCTCGTGCGATTCTCCAATGGCATAATTCAATTTTTCATAATAGGTTCCTTGGGAGGTGCGCCCCAGATTGGACACTGCCTTTATTTCACCCGTGGCCACCTCCATTACAATCACGCTGCCGTGTTCAGCTTCATAGTGTTCCAACTGCTTCAAAAGTGCATGGTGCGCGATATCTTGTATATTCACGTTTATGGTGGACACGATATCAAACCCATCCTGCGGCTCAATCTCGTTATCATCTGATATTGGCTTCCATTGGCCTTTGGCTATTTTTTGTTTTAAGCGATGCCCTTCCTTTCCTGTCAACAAATCATTAAAGGCGCCCTCAAGCCCCACGGCGTAATAACCGGGGCGGTCAAACGCTTCATCGCCCACGGTGCGTTGGGCAATCTGACCAATGGGGTGTTCGCGAACTGTTCGTTGCTCTACAATGATGCCTCCTTTGTACGGCCCTTTTCGGAAAAGGGGAAGATTTTTCACTTTGATATAATTGGAATAGCCCAAGTTTTTAACCACCAATTGATAGCGGTTTTTGTCTGCACGGGCCTTTCTGAACATGTCCTGATAATAAGAAGTAGGCTTGCCGAAGAGTTTGCTCAAGCCTTCGGAGAGTGATTTTAGATTTTCGTTGAAATCTTCGGCGGAAACCGTTACGGCGTCAAACCGAATGTCATACTTTGGTACCGATGTGGCCAAGAGACTGCCGTCATCTGCATAGACATTTCCCCGGTTGGCCGGAATTACAAAGTTTTTGGTTGTATTTTCCTTGGCCAGTTCGCGGTATTGTTCTCCATGGACAAACTGGATGTTCATCAGTTTTATGCTAATGGCGAGCGCAAAGACAACCATGCCCCCAGCAATGATGTATAAACGGTTCAGTATGTTTTTTTCTTCAATTGCCATTGACGGGATTCTGGTTGCTAATTTTTTCGGTTTTAATTGGATTCTTCGGTTTCCACAATTCTAATTCGTTTTGGAGGAGTTGATGATGGCTGCAAACCCCTATCTTCCATTGCTGCAATTATTTTGCTCTCCATTCGGGACTGCATTAATAGCATGCGCACATCTACATATTCACTTTTCAATTCCTTTACCTGGGCGTTTAGTTTTGAAATTTTATGCACTTTTTTGTCGGCGCTATGGGAGCTTCCAATCATAATGAGAGCCAAAACAGACAAAAAAATGATGAAGCGCCAGTTTTTTAGTGCGTCATCGCTCACCAGAAATTTTCCTTTTATTATGTTGTAAAAACCTTCTTTCATTACTCTGATATTAAATTCTGGGGCGCTACTTTTATAGTTTTTCCGCAATTCGCAGTTTTGCGCTTCGTGCCCTATTGTTCTGTTTTATCTCATCCACCGAGGGAATGATCAATTTTCTTATTGCCTTAAAAGGCACTTCCACCCTTCCGAAGACATCTTTTTCGGGCTCTCCTTCAAACATTCCGCTGCGTATAAATCGCTTCACCAATCTGTCTTCCAAGGAGTGGTAACTAATCAAACTGATACGTCCACCGGGCTGCAATACTTCACTTGTTTGCAATAGAAATTCCTTGAGGGCCTCAATTTCCTGGTTTACCTCAATCCGAATAGCCTGATAAATCTGTGCTAAGATTTTATTTTCTTTATGCGGCGGGAGAAATCGACGCAATACCGACTTTAGCTGTTCACTTGTCTTTATCCTTTCGTTTTCACGGGACTCAACAATAACCCGGGCCATGCCTGCAGCGGAGCGCAATTCGCCATAACTGGAAAGAACATTCCGAAGCTGGGTTTCTTCATATTTATTGATGACCGTATAAGCGGAAAAATTACTTTCACGGTTCATCCGCATATCCAGCTCAGCTTCAAAACGGGTTGAAAACCCTCTTTCGGCCCTATCAAATTGATGGGAGGAGACCCCAAAATCACCCAATATTCCATCAACGGTTTTAAAACCATGAAACCTTATAAAATTTTTCAGGAACCGAAAATTTTGGTTTATCAGCAAAAAACGTTCATCCTCGAGGGCGTTTTCCAATGCGTCCTTATCTTGATCAAAAGCAATCAACTTCCCGTGAGGGCCCAGCCGCCGTAGAATTTCACGTGAATGGCCACCGCCGCCAAAAGTAACATCCACATAGACCCCATCTGGCCGTATGTTCAGCCCGTCAACCGCTTCATGGAGCAAAACCGGATTATGATACTCCATTACCATTGGTGCTTGTGTTTCCCATTACTTCTTCGGCCAAATTGGCAAAATCGTCTGCGGCGTCGGTAATGGCCTGTTCATACTTGTTCTTATCCCATATCTCCACAATATTGATAGCGGAAGAAATCACCAAATCCTTGTCCATCCCGGCATAGGAAAGCAGATCCTTCGGGATAAGCAAGCGGCCCGTTGCATCCAGCTCGAGAGTTTTTACGCCAGCGGTAAACCTTCGAATAAAGTCGTTGTTTTTTCTGTTGAAACGATTCAGCTCTCCCATTTTGAGCATGAGGGCATCCCATTCTTTCATTGGATACATTTCCAAACAGGGCTGAAACACGGCACGCTTTATTACGAAACCGTCGGCGGTGACCGATGCCAACTGCTTCTTTAAAGGCGCGGGCATCATGAGCCGACCCTTTACGTCTGCTTTACATTCGTATGTGCCTATTAGATTGAGCATTGCGGAAAATACCTGGTTGTGATTTGTAGTTTCAAATATATATAACTTTTACCACTTTTTACCACAATCTACCACTTTGTTGATAAGTTTTACCACTTTGTCGAAAAATTAAAATGGAATGCAACCCCAACAAAGCCCGAATTCAAATAGACCTTATGAAATAATTTTGTTTACTTTTGTCATTCTAAATTGCACCAACCAAGCATGTCGGAAAAATTAAAGAAAGAAGGAAAATTTTCATATTTAGAATTAGGGGAAGGCACTCCCATAATCATCCTTCACGGGCTCATGGGCGGGTTAAGCAATTTTGACGGAGTTGCCCATTTCTTCCCACTGAAAGGCTACAAAGTGCTCATTCCCGAACTTCCCATTTACAAAATGACCCTGCTGCGCACCAACGTGAAAAATTTTGCGAAATACGTGGCCCAGTTTATTGATCACTTAGGTTATAAGGAAGTCATCCTTCTGGGAAATTCCTTAGGTGGGCACATCGGCCTTCTGTGCACAAAAATGTATCCTGAAAAGATAAAGGCGCTTATAATCACTGGAAGTTCAGGCCTTTACGAAAGCGCAATGGGCGAGAGCTATCCAAAGAGAGGTGATTATGACTATATTAGGCAGAAAGCAGAAAATGTATTTTATGATCCCGCCATCGCTACCAAGGAAATTGTGGACGATGTCTATCAAACAGTAAATGACAGGAATAAATTAATACGAACGCTGGCCATTGCCAAAAGCGCCATTCGGCACAATATGGCAAAGGATTTGCCAAAAATGCACACACCAACCTGTATCATTTGGGGAAAGAACGACAACGTTACCCCGCCCGAAGTGGCCATTGAATTTGATGAGCTGCTGCCCGATTCAGAATTATTTTGGATAGACAAGTGTGGGCACGCCGCGATGATGGAGCACCCCGATGAATTCAATGAAATCCTTTTTTCCTGGTTTCAAAAAAGAGGATTTTAAATTTGCTAACGCATTTGCGGATTTTCAAAAGCACATTGCCTCCCATAAATTACAACTGATAAAAATGCATATAAAAACGGCAGAATTTGTGATGAGCAACAGCGACGTTGCCAAATGTCCAAAGGACCGTTTGCCGGAATATGCCTTTATTGGGCGAAGTAACGTGGGCAAATCATCGCTCATCAATATGCTGATGCTTCGCAAGAGCCTGGCGAAAACTTCCGGAAGACCGGGAAAAACACAGCTCATCAACCATTTTCTAATAAACAAAAGCTGGTATCTCGTTGACTTGCCCGGTTACGGCTATGCGCGCGTTTCCAAAAGCAGTAAAAAGGTTTTCCAAAAATTCATTACCAATTATTTCGAAAAGAGGACGCAACTTGTGCTGGCCTTCGTTTTGGTAGATTGTCGCCACGAACCCCAGCCCATAGATTTGGAATTTATGCAATGGATGGGCGAGAGCGGCATTCCTTTCAATATAATTTTCACAAAAGCTGACAAGCTGAAACCCCAAGCCCTAAATAGAAACATTGCGGCATACACCGAAAAAATGTTGGAAACTTGGGAAGAAATGCCGCCATTCTTTGTCACCTCTTCCAGTGATTCCAGAGGCAGGGACGAGGTTTTGAATTATATTGATGAATTAAACCACACAATCCCCAATTCGGGTTTTTGAACAGAAATTAATCCCGCTTCAGTTCTAACTTCTCGGCAAAATAATCACAAAAATCGCGAAGGCTGTCGCTCATTTTGTCATCATTTGTGGCACGTTGAAAGGTATCGGCCATGGCGCTCAGGGTTTGGTGAAAGAAAATCTTCATTTCATCCACCGGCATTTCCTTTGTCCAAAGGTCAATTCTCAGTGATTCCTTGTTTTTGTTGTCCCAAACGGAGAGCATCACGGCTTTGGTTTCTTCATTTGTAACCCCGCCGTCTTCCGCTGTCCACCGGATGGTTTCCGGAATTTTGTTCTCGTCAAGGTCCACCCTTAATTTTATTTCTGAAGTATGCTTTACTGCCATTATCTGTTCGGTTTATATTTTGATTTTTTAAATATTTCATCCGCGTCTGCAACCATCAATTGCTGAACGGAAGATTTGTTGTTTTCCATATAGGACCGGACAATCTTCCAGCCCAAATAGCGGCCCAACATTCCCGGGGACTCATTGTCAATTTCAAGATAGAATTTTGAAAACGGAGCGGCAACTATAAAACGCGACCCCAGTTTGGGGTCAGTACTGTAGAGCAATTCCTTCTCAATAAAATAGCGCCACATATATTCTTCATTCTCTTGGGCCCATTGGAATTCTGCTTCGGTGTAGCCAATTTTTTCAGCATCGGAAATATTCGGAAGCCATAGATCTTTCAGATACAGCTGTTTTCCAAAATAAATTATTTGCCCCAAAAAAGAAGCTGAGCTTGGCGGCCTTACATATTGTGCAGCATAAACCTCCGCAACATCGGGCCCAATTTGTGAGAGCTTCATTTCTTTTGAGATATAGTTTTCTATGCCTTGGTAAAAATGGTGGTCGCTTCCCAGATAATTATCCAGCCCGATCACGAGCATGGAATCTGCGGCAATTACCTTGTTTCTGTAATCAACATCTGAGGTGGCGGCAATCACTTGGGGCGTTTTAAATTCTGGGAAATAATACTTTATGTGCTGAAAAAGCGGGTTTAAAACTTCTTTTAACGATGCTTCATTGGGAAATGCTTTCAATACTTCGGTTTCCAACTGGTCCTGAAGTGTATCGGTAAGTTTTTCAATCCAAATACTGTCGGGGTATTGCTTTGGGAAAAAAGCGGGGAACTCACGCTTCAGCCTTGAAAGATCCGCCGGGGTGCCCGAGGCAAAAGCCTTATCAAAACGGATGATTTCAACATTCATCGGAATTTTTTCAATTTCCATTTCAACCTTGCTGCCCTTGTTGTTGCAGGAAAATAAAACAAGGCCCAATAGAACCAAAACAGAATGCTTCATAATAGAAAAAATGTTACTGTTGCTTAACGCCATTCCTTTTTATTAATTTTATCTTTAACAACTTTTGCGGTGCAAAGGTATTATTATAAAAGATTAAAAACACAGAAAATGCAGACTGAAAAAGTTGTGGACCACATTGTGGAATGGTTAAAAACCTATGCAGAAAATGCTAAAATGGAAGGGTTTGTAATTGGCATTAGCGGGGGCATCGACTCTGCGGTAACCTCGGCTTTGTGCGCCAAGACCGGCTTGAAGCTTTTGTGCGTTGAAATGCCCATTCACCAAGCGCCGTCACAAGTTAGCCGTGCTTTCAACCATATAGAGTGGCTAAAGGAAAATTTTCCGCAGGTGGATAAACTGGAAGTGAACCTTACCCCTGTTTTTGATTCGCTCATTGAGGTTTTGCCCAACGTTGAAAAAGAGGAAGATAGATTTATGGCCCTGGCAAATACGCGTGCCCGATTGCGGATGGCTACACTTTATTACTTTGCAGCGCTTCACAAATATTTAGTGGCCGGAACCGGCAACAAAATAGAGGATTTTGGCGTTGGTTTTTTCACCAAATATGGCGATGGAGGAGTAGATTTAAGCCCCATTGCAGATTTATTGAAAAGCGAGGTTTATGAAATTGGGCACTATTTAAAGATAAACAAGGAAATACTGGCAGCGGCGCCCACCGACGGCTTGTGGGGCGATGACCGTACCGATGAGCAACAACTGGGCGCCAGTTATGATGAACTGGAATGGGCCATGGCAATGACGGAAAAAGGAAAAACCAACGCTGATTTTTTTGGCCGCCAATTAAAGGTCTTCAATATTTATACCCAGCTCCATAGGGCCAACCGCCACAAAATGGTGCCCATACCTATTTGCGAAATTCCACCGCAACTAAAATAGCGACTGTTACTTACCGAATAATTCAGCCATTAAACGAAAGGTTGCACATTCTTTGGCGTAGGATTTCATAGTTCCAAAATGTAATATTAATATTACGTTAAAATTTATAGAAATCCCCGGTTTTGAAAGAAACCATAAATCCGTCACAATGAAAAAAGTTGCAATTGCAGATCATCATCCCATAACAAAAAAAGGTGTAGAGGTATTACTTAACAGCACGAATGAATATTCCATAGTGGGCCGTGTTTCCAGAGGTTCAGAACTGTTGAAGTGCCTGGAAAAAGACCGCCCCGATATTTTAATCCTTGAGCTGGATATGCCGGAAATAAACGGTTTCCACGCCCTTCGAAGTATTCGGGAAGAATTTCCAAGAACCCGCATTGCCATTTTCTCTTCACACCCAGAAGAAATTTATGCACTTCGCTCCATCAAATCGGGAGCCGCGGGCTACATCCCAAAAACGTCCTCTGAATCCGTCTTTCTGCAAGCCATCAAGCTCATTGCAAACGGTGGCGTGTTTTTGAATGAAGAACTTACCGCTGCCTTTGGCAACAAATCTGTAAACGATAACTCCATAATGGACCGCTATAGAAAACTTTCGGCACGGGAAATTGAGGTGTTGAACCTTCTTTCCAACGGAAAACGCAATAAAGACATAGCTTCCCTTTTGGAAATCAATGAAAAAACCGTGAGCACCTACAAAACAAGATTGTTGAAAAAACTGAAGGTAACAAGTTTGGCAGAATTGCTGAACCAGGCACGAATGTTTCAGTTTAATTGATTTACAGCACCCGGTTTAATTTTTGGGAAAGCACTTTTTTAAGGCTTATGTAGTCCACGATTTCTTGCAGTCCGGCCTCAGTGTCCGGGTTGTCCTCCTGTTTCAATGCGAGTGAAAGCTCATTTATTTTCTTTGAAACCAAATGTCTGCGAAGGTTAAGAATGGTCTCGCTGACCATTTGGGCTATGCTCTTTTCCTTTGTTTTCACATAAATCTCCTTGCGTTCCCAATTGCTCAGGGTATATTTTTCGTCATCCATTAAAAATTGTGAAACCGCAGAAGCCATTTGCGGTTCCATATCTGGGATGAAATTTTCTGAATTGGCCTGCGGCGCAAGATTGAACCTATTTACAACTTCAACATATAACCGTCTGAAATCTGGGTCCATAAATTCAATTTCGTCTTCTTGAAGGTCGAGATAAATTTTTTCAAAAACGCGCGATTTGTGGATTTCCGGTTTTAGGGTGATTTCTCCTTTTTCATCGGTATCAAGCATCAATTCCTCAAAATCTTCTTCCACATTTCCATAGAGCAGCAGCAACTCAATGATTTTTTGTTCCAGCTGAAACTGCACATCCACTTTTTCAGCGGCTTTTCCCGAAGGGATTACCTCAAAAGTTTCCTGTGGAATTTCTCTTTTTTGGGCTTCCTTTCTGTCCTTGTGCAACATTTGGGCGAGCGTATTGAACAGCACTTGTTCCGAGATATCCATAATGCGCGAACATTCCTTAATATAGACTTCGCGTTTTATTACATCGGGAATTTTGGAGATGCTGTGAACCATATCGTGTATGGTCTCGCTCTTTTTTATGGGGTCGTTTTTTGCTTCGGAAGCCAACAAAGAAGCCTTGAACGTAATAAAATCCTTTGCGTTTTCTTCCAAATAAAGGGTGAGTTCTTCCAACGAATTTTTTCGCGCAAAACTGTCCGGATCTTCGCCTTCGGGAAAGGTGCAGATTTTCACGTTCATTCCCTGTTCCAAAATCAGATCGATTCCGCGAAGCGATGCGCGAAGTCCCGCCGCATCACCGTCAAAAAGAACGGTGATGTTTTTTGTAAGCCTGTTTATTAGCCGGATTTGTTCCGAAGTCAAAGCTGTTCCCGATGACGAAACCACGTTGTGGATTCCCGTTTGGTGAAACTGGATAACATCGGTATAACCTTCAACCAAATAGCAATTGTCTTCTTTTGCGATACTTTGTTTTGCGTGAAAAATACCGTATAGCACTTTGCTTTTGTGGTAAATATCGCTTTCGGGAGAGTTTAAATATTTCGCCGCTTTTTTATCTGAAGTTAAAATCCTTCCTCCGAAACCGAGCGTTCGGCCACTCATACTAAGGATTGGGAACATTACCCTTCCCTTAAAACGGTCAAATTGTTTCTCTTCTTTTATAATGGAAAGACCTGTTTTTTCGAGAAATTCCAGTTTGTAGCCTTTTTTAATTGCGTGACCTGTAAAGGCATCCCAAGCATCTGGCGAATAGCCGAGTTCAAACTTTTTGATGGTTTCATCTGTAAACCCGCGTTCCTTAAAATAGGACAGGCCGATGGCTTTGCCCTCTTCGGTTTTCAGCAATGTGCTGTGAAAATATTCCTTTGCAAATTCGCTCACCAAATAAAGGCTTTCCCTTTCGTTGGCTTGTTCTTTGTCCTCGGCGGTCTGTTCGGTTTCCTCTATTTCAATTCCGTATTTCTTCGCCAAAAATTTTATGGCCTCGGGATAGGTGAAGTGTTCGTGCTCCATTAAAAACGAAACCACGTTTCCGCCCTTTCCGCTACTGAAATCTTTCCAGATTTGTTTCACCGGAGAAACCATAAAGCTCGGCGAACGCTCATCCGTAAAGGGGCTCAAGCCTTTGTAGTTGCTGCCGGATTTTTTGAGCTGCACAAAATCACCGATTACCTCCTCTACGCGGGCGGTTTCAAAAACGTTGTCTATGGTGGTTTTGGAGATCAGG
>JBEBRF010000006.1:0-45193 GCA_040394975.1 Aequorivita soesokkakensis | reverse complement strand
CAAATCATCAAATTAACTTAATTTCTTTCCAATTTCTAATAGCCTAGCAAACATAATCCATAACTTTAGGTTTTGAATTATCTTACTGTTTTCTAAAATCTGAAATATGTCCAAAACAATATCGATAAACCCCTACACCGGGGAAGAATTGAAAGTCTATAAAAACCACACAAAAAAAGAAGTGTCGGAAATAATCGACAAAGCCGACAAACGGTTTTACAGTTGGCGCGAGACTTCATTTTCCGAACGCAAAAAATTGATGTTAGCCGCAGCTTCGGAATTGAAAAAAAACAAAAAGGAATACGCCGAAACGATAACGTTGGAAATGGGAAAACCAATTTCCCAAGCAATCGCGGAAGTGGAAAAATGTGCGTGGGTCTGTGAATATTACGCTGAAAATGCCGAAAAACAACTTCAAAATGAAGTGATTAAAACCGATGCCCACAAAAGTTATGTGAGTTACGAACCAATAGGCGTTGTGCTTGCCATTATGCCATGGAATTATCCGTTTTGGCAAGTGTTCCGTTTTGCCGCACCGGCGTTGATGGCTGGGAATATTGGAATTTTAAAGCATGCATCAAACGTTTTCGGAAGTGCCCTGAATATTGAAAAAGTATTCAAAAGAGCGGGTTTTCCGGATAATTGTTTTTCAACATTATTGATAGGAAGCGACGCCGTTGAAGAAATTATTGAAAACGAAAAAGTAAAAGCCGTAACCCTCACCGGAAGCGGTCCCGCGGGATCTTCGGTAGCTTCTATTGCCGGGAAAAATATAAAGAAAACCGTTTTGGAATTAGGCGGAAGCAACGCTTTGGTAGTCTTTAAAGATTGTGACATTGAAAAAACGGTTGACACCTGTGTGATGGCGCGCTTTCAAAATACGGGGCAAAGCTGCATCGCGGGAAAACGATTGCTAATTGACGAATCCATTTCCGAGGAATTTATTGAAAAAATGCTCGTGAAAGTCCGCGAAATGAAAAGCGGCGACCCGATGCATGATGAAACCTTTGTGGGAACTTTGGCCCGCGAGGATTTGGCAAAGGATTTGGAAAAACAGGTAAAAGAATCGGTAAAAGCGGGTGCGAAAATTGCAATAGGGGGAAAGCGGCAGGACGCTTATTTTGAGCCAACGGTTTTAACGAATGTCACTAAAAATATGGTTGCTTTTAAAGAGGAAACTTTCGGGCCGGTGCTTTCGGTCACAACTTTTAAAACCATTGAAGAAGCTATTGAACTATCAAACAATTCAAAATTTGGACTGGGTGTTTCCATCTTCATAAAAAATATTGACGAAGCTGAAAAGCTGGCATTTCAATTTGACGAAGGGGCGGTTTTTATAAACGAATTGGTAAAGAGCGATCCGAGACTTCCGTTTGGCGGAATCAAGCAAAGCGGCTACGGGCGCGAGTTGAGCGAACACGGAATCCGCGAATTTATGAATCGAAAAACGGTTTTCATCAATAAATAGTTTCAAATTTTAGAAAGGAAATTATTCGGGTTATCTTTACATAAAACTTTAAAAAATGAAATTCGGAAAAGTTGACGATCCCGGAAATATAGATTTCACGCTGCCAAAGGACCATCCCGGAACAAAGGAAATCCTTTCAAAAGAAAAGAAAACTAAGAAACCAAATCTATACGTGGGCTGCGCAAAATGGAACAAAGCCGATTTGAAAGGTTTTTATCCGCGCGGAACAAAAGATGAGCTGGAATATTATGCAACCCAATTCAACAGTATCGAGCTGAATGCAACTTTTTATAGGATTTTCCCGGCAGATGTTTTTGCGGGTTGGTATGAAAAGACACCGGCAGATTTTAGGTTTTTCCCGAAGTTTTTTCAGGGAATCTCACATTGGAAAAGGCTTCAAAATTGCGAGGATAATTTGAAGGAATTTATTTTGAACGCTTCAAATTTGAAGGAAAAACTGGAAATGCCATTTGTGCAATTGCCCGATAATTTTGGCCCGAAAAATATGGAAAGATTGGAACCGTTCTTCAAAATGCTTCCGAAAGACATAAAACCCGCCATTGAATTTAGACATACGGATTGGTTCAATAATGAAGAAATTGCAGATGATCTATATAAAATCCTTGAAAAATATAATATCACAAACGCGATCGTAGATTCCGCCGGAAGGCGCGATTTGCTCCATATGCGGTTGACGACGCCCACGGCTTTCATTCGTTATAACGGCGCAAACCACGAAAGCGATTACACGCGGCTCGACGAATGGATAGACCGCTTGGAAACATGGATTGACGCAGGCTTGCAGAATATTTATTTTTTTGTGCATCAAAACGTGGAAAAAGCTTCGCCTTTGCTATCGGCGCATTTCATTAAAAAAGCGAACGAACGTTTTGGAACCGATTTAAAAATTCCTAAAATGGATAACCCAAATACACAATTTTAAATGAATTTCCACACACGCAAATGGATAAAACCACAGGATTTAAACCCGAATAAAACCCTTTTCGGGGGAAGACTTTTGGAATGGATAGACGAGGAAGCGGCGCTTTACGCAATCATCCAGCTTGAAAATCCGCGGACGGTTACAAAATTTATGAGCGAAATAAATTTTAGAAGCTCCGCGAAAAAAGGCGATATTATTGAAATTGGGCTGGAGGTCACAAAATTTGGAACAACTTCATTAACGCTGGCCTGCGAAGTTCGCAACAAAATGACGCGCGAAGTTATTATCAGTATTGACAGAATTACAATGGTAAGTCTGGACGAAAACGGAAATCCATTTCCGCATGGAAAAACTGAAAAGGAATTTGTAAAGGACCGTTTGGCCAAATAGTTTATCTATAGATATTTCCGTTCCACATAAAAAGGGCCAAATGGCACTACCGAGCAAAGAACGACGATAAACAAATCCTTGATGGACCAGTTCAATTTTTTAAACATATAAATCGCACCGCACACGTAAAGTACAAACAGCACGCCGTGCGCCATTCCCACAATTTGAACCATTTGCGGCATATCCCAAATGTATTTCAACGGCATTGCAATTCCTAAAAGTACAAGAAAAGAAATAGCCTCCAAAGTGCTGATCAATCTGAATAATCTTACTGAAATTTCCACAGTTTTATTTTTTTTGGCAAAGATACATGTTGCCAATAGATACACTAAATTTTATGTGTTATTTATGGAAATAATTATTCAGAAAACAGATTTTCAGAAGAAAAATCAGTCGCACGGCAACGGCACATTCAACGTTTGGTAGCTCCAGTTTTTTTGGAAGCTGAAATGCCACCATTCTGTGCGGATTGTGTTGAAACCAAACTTTCGCATTCCATCAAAAAGCAGTTTCCGATTGGTTAATATTTCTTTTGAAAAATTATAATTGTCAATGTGCGCCGCCCTTCCGAAATGGTCGTAATCGCTGCCCATTTCCACATAACATCCCTCCAATGTTTCCAAAGTTAGGTCAACAGCCGCGCCTTTGTTGTGGACCGAGCCGTTGCCGTACGGATTGCCCACATAGGTGGGGCGCGGCACTTTGGCCCACATTTTTTTCTGCACGTCCAGCGGGCGGTAGCAATCGTATATTTTTATCCGGAAACCTTTTTCACAAAAATACTGGTTGGCTTTTAAAAGTGCCTCGGCAACTTCGGGGCGCAGCAAACATTTTGCGCAATCGTAAAGCGTTTCCCCGATGAAATTATTCGGGGTTGCGTAACGTATTTCGTAACTGAATTCCGTTGAAAGCTCCTCAAGATTTACGAGCGGTTCCCGTAATTTTTCTTCCGAAGAAAAGCTGAAGAAAAGTAAGGTGAAAAGCAGAATTTGAATCAATTTCATTGCCCAAATTTAAGCAGAAATTAATAACATTCGGGACCACAATTTGTAACTTTGGGGAAAACGAAAAACAATGAATGAATTAGCAAACAAAACCGCGTTGATTACAGGCGGAACAAAAGGAATTGGTTACGGAATTGCCGCAGCTTTATTGAAAGAAGGAATTAATGTTGCCATTACCGGAAGAACGAAGGATACTGCGGAAGATGCCGCAAAAAAATTGAATGCCAGCGGAAACGATAGGGCGCACGCGATAGGGTTGGAAGCAGATGTTCGCGATTATAAAAGCCAGCAAAATGCAATTGAAGCTGCCATTGATAAATTCGGAGCTGTTGATATTGTAATAGCAAATGCCGGTTTGGGCCATTTTAATTCCGTGGAAAACTTGACCATTGAGCAATGGAAGGAAACTATCGATACCAATCTTTCGGGACCGTTTTATTCGTTAAAGGCCAGCGTAGATCAATTGAAGAAAAATAAAGGATATTTTATAACAATTTCAAGTTTGGCGGGTACCAATTTCTTTAAAGGTGGAAGCGCCTATAACGCAAGTAAATTTGGGCTGACCGGTTTTACTCAGGCCGCAATGCTGGATCTTCGCGACTACGGAGTGAAGGTTAGTACCATAATGCCCGGTTCGGTTTCAACTTATTTTAACGGAAATGAGCCTGACGCCGAAGATGCTTGGAAAATTCAGATTGAAGATATGGGACAACTCGTGGTGGATCTTTTAAAGATGAATCCACGGACATTGCCGAGCAAAATTGAAGTTAGGCCGTCGATGCCTCCGTCAAAATAGTTTATTTAAAGAAGAATGCTTCTGCCCAGGCACGGGCCGTTTCCAAATCAGTAAAAAAAGCAAAACTATGGGGGAAGAGTTTTTGTTCTACCAAGGCTCTTTCTCTTTCTTCCTCAAGAGTGGAAACGATAGCCATTCCTTTTTTGGTGCTCATTTTTCCATTTTTGTAAATATCAAGATCTATGGTATGGTGGTAGCGTCTGTCAGAAATTACCACAAAAGGTTTACTTCCAAAATGTGCCTTATAGTTTGCCCGAATCCAATCATTTTTTTCTAAATTTAAATGTTGGTTTTCAAAGACACGGAGCAAGGAATAGGTGTCATAAAGATAAAGTTCACAAAAATCCGAAAGTAGTTTCTTCTCCATTTATTAAGGATAAATTATAAATTTAAAGGTACATTTTTTTTTGATTTGTTTAACATACAAGTGTTATATGTCGAAAAAAATTGATTTTTTTTTCTAAATGATTGCAAACTATCGTGACCTCAAAAAAAAAAGGCGGCTTGTTATTTAAAAACAAGCCGCCTTTATCCATAGTTACTTCCCTTTTAATTGGCAGAAAGTAGGGCCAAGAATTTATCGAGGTTTGGCAGAATTACTATTCGCGTACGTCTATTGGAGGCGCGTCCTTCCTTGGTTTCATTTTCCGTTAGTGGGTGAAAACTACTTCGGCCAGCGGCTATTAGTTTTTCGGGAGCAACGTTATAGTCGTTCTGCAATTTCCGAATAACGGCCGTAGAGCGTTCCACGCTCAGTTCCCAATTATCCTTAATGTATGCACCGGGTTTCACTGTCTGGCTGTCGGTATGTCCTTCTACCATAACTTCAAGTGCCGGTTCGCTGTTTATTACATTCGCTAATCTTCCCAAAAGCGGATCTGCCTTGGAATTAACACGGGCACTCCCTGAATTGAACAACAATTTATCAGAAATGGTAATCATCACCACCGTTTCATCAATATCAATTGTAATATCGTCTTCTTCTCCTTCACCGGCCAAACTGGCGTCAAGGTTCTTTTTAAGATTATAGGAAACGATAAGATTCATGGAATCCTTAAGGGTCTTTGCCTGAGCCAATTCTTGGGGATCTACGTTGGCAAGGGCATTTTTCATTTTCTCTTTGTCATTTTCAGAAACAACTACTCCTTCAATATTTTGGAGGCGACTATTATTGCTGTCCGTCAATGACTGGATTTTTGAATTGTAGCTGGCAACGCGCTCCTCAATTTTTGCGTATTTGGCCTCAATTTCCTCTTTTTCAAGTTGGGTTTTGGTGAGGGTGGAGCGGGTTTCGTTGTACTGGTTTTCCAGTGTTACATACTTCTTTTTTGACACACAAGAGGTGGCAAAAATAGCTGTGGCCAGCATGGTTAGTGCAATTGTGTTTTTCATAATACTAAGTTTTTAAAGGTTTGTTATGCAAATATAACCGCACTATCCCCTAAAAAATTAGTTAACGCATGCTATTGTTTTGTTAATAAAGGCCTTTTTAAAATATCTCAAAAACGAAACCGAGCAACCAATATAGAATGAGAAAGACAATTATTGTGCCTATGCAACCGCATTTACCGCCTCCAATTTTTTTTGCTCCCCAGCCCGCTAATAATACTCTTAATAATTTTTTCATACGTAATAGGTTTTTGTGTGAATACTTGTTTTATAACATTTTAAAAGTATGGTTTTATGTGCCCTAAGTTAGTTGATTTTTCAACATTAAAATAGGTTCAGTGGGCAATGCAAACAAAAATATTGTGGAAAAAATGTAAAAAAAAGAGTAATATTTCTGTTGCCATTCCATATGATGTTTGGGATAACAACAGAAACAAAACCCGTTCCTAAGAATGTCAAAAGCCCTTAGCCCAGGTATTTTTTAAGGATATGGCTTTTTGAAGTTTGGCGCAGTCTTCGGATTGCCTTTTCACGTATTTGACGCACCCTTTCACGGCTCAGATCAAAAGTGTCGCCTATTTCTTGTAGAGTCATTGGCGGTTGTCCGCACAGTCCGAAATTCAATTTCACCACGTCAGCTTCCCGAGGGGCCAATGTTTCCAAGGCTCTGTTTATTTCAATCCTCAAGGATTCATGCATCAGGTTTTTGTCTGGGTTTGGGCTTTCGCCCGAACTGAGCACGTCGTAAAGATTATTTTCATTCTCCCCTTCTTGAAAAGGAGCGTCCATAGAAAGGCTTCGCGTTGAATTTTTTAAGGAGTTCTTCACTTTGGCCTCACTAAAATCCAATTCCTTGGCAATTTCAGCAGCGGTGGGGATGCGCTCAAATTTTTGTTCCAAATGAATGGATGCCTTTTTGATTTTGTTGATATCGCCAATTTTATTCAACGGAAGGCGAACCACGCGCGATTGTTCTGCAATGGCCTGAAGGATTGCCTGACGGATCCACCAAACCGCATAGGAAATAAATTTAAACCCCCGGGTTTCATCAAATCTCTTTGCGGCCTTTACCAAACCAACGTTCCCTTCATTAATAAGGTCTGGCAAACTTAGCCCTTGGTTTTGGTATTGTTTCGCCACGGAAATCACAAATCGCAAGTTTGCCCTGCTCAATTTGTTCAGCGCGGCCTGATCTCCTTCACGAATGCGCTGAGCCAACTCTACTTCTTCTTCTGCCGTTATTAAATCTATCTTGCTAACATCCTGTAAATAACTGTTTAAAGATTTCGTTTCCCGGTTGGTTACCTGCTTCGTGATTTTAAGTTGTCTCATATATTCTGTCTATTTTTATTATAACACGGCATAGTATGACATTTTGCCGTAATTTCCAAATAGTTAACAGAAGTTGTTAAAATTCCATAGTTCAGTTTATTTTCGTTATTTTGAAGAAAATTGAAAGATGAAAAACCTTAAAGTATTCCTATTTTCCACAGTCCTGTCCATTTCAACAATGTATGGCCAAAAACCAACGGTAACCCCCAACCCCAGCGACACGCCGTTGGATTTTTCCGATCCGGCCAATATTATACTTTTTATTGTGCTCCCAATTTGTGCCGTAGTGTTCTACTTTATGTGGAGGGCACAACAGAAAAAGGACAAAGAATAATATTTTGAATTTAATAATGGTGCAGTTGTTGTAATGAATTCAGCAAATTTTAAATTTATGTTGTCAAAATTCTTTTTATTGGGCATTGCGGTTTTTTCATTAACCGCCCACGCCCAAATAGAGCTCCCCAGCAGCTCGGTGCGTTTTGATGCTTCCACAAACGATTTGGAAAGTCCCACCGGTTTTGAGATTCCCGCAGTTAAGGCACCAAGCCTTTCCAACACAAAAAACCCGAATGCTCCCAGCAATTCTGATCTTGGGAAAGAAAAGGAAAAACAGATAGATATGCAAAATGGCGATGGCCTGCTGGAATATACCGGCACGAACAAAGCCCCGAAATATTTTTCCAAGGATAGGGAAGAAAAACCCGAATACGGGAAGGATCAATACTTGGGAGATTTTAAAACAACTGCGAAAACCGCCACCTTTATGTACCGCGACCATGAATTCGTAGATGGCGATATGATAAGGATTTATGTGAACGGGGAAATCATGATACCCCATGCCAGGCTGGAAGGTAGTTTTAGGGGTTTTGACCTGCCCTTGCAATCTGGCTTTAACAAAATTGATTTTGAAGCACTGAATCAAGGATCCTCAGGCCCAAATACTGCACAGTTGAACATCTATGACGAAATAGGGAACTTGCTTGCTTCCTATGAATGGAACCTACTTACTGGCAATAAGGCAACGGCCATATTAGTAAAGCAATAACGGAATTAGAACGAAACTCGGCTTATGTCCACGTTTTATTATTTGCAGAAAACTCCCAAAAAGTGCGTACTTTTATATGTGAAAGATTTTAATCTACTCCCATTATGAAAAAAGTACTTATAACCTTAGACTACAATCCAAATTCAGAAAAGGTGGTGACCAAGGGCTATGAATTGGCGCAACTGATGAATGCAGAAGTTTGCTTATTTCATGTCCTTTCGGAAATGAGATATTACGGGATGCAGTATGAACCCTTTATGGGCTATGAAGGTTATGCCTTCCCTATAGATTTTAAAATTCAGGAAGAATTTGTGAAAGTGGCCCAGGACTATCTGGACAAAACCAAAGCCCATTTAAAAGGAGAGAACATCAGTACACATTTGGCAGAGGGAGACACTGCAAAGACTATTCTGGAATATGCCAATAAATGGAACGCAGATCTTATTGTCATGGGCACCCACAGCCACGGTACGCTTGAAAAATTATTTCTGGGAACGGTGGCCTCCAGTGTGCTTGAAAATACTGAAATTCCCGTATATATGGTTCCCACGGACCAAAATGAGTAACCGAAAATTAACGGCTTTGAAGAAAATAAACTATGGCACTTACAAATAATGATATAATGAAAAAATTGCGCGTGGCCCATAAACTTCGCGACGAGGACATTGTTAAAATATGTTCCCTGGTTGATTTTGCCGTAACCAAAAGTGAACTCGGTGCCATATTTAGAAATGAAAACCACGAAAAATACATGGAATGTGGAGATCAGTTTCTGCGCAATTTTTTAAACGGACTGATCATCCATTTGCGCGGGCCCATGCCAGAAAAAAAAGGAGCCGCGCAGCAAACGCCAAAAACAACCCCCAAATCTCTCCCGAGACCCAAACCCACCAAAAAAAAATAAAAAAGCTGGATCGAATTTTTTTCTGCCCAGCTTTAATCTCCCTTAATTTCAGAATGTTTTAATACATATTTTTGCATGATTTTCTGATTGTAGGATCTTCGAAAAGGTGTTGATTGCAATTTAAATAAACCAAGATGTTCCGTTTCTGCGATCCGCGTTTTATCCTATTTTGGATATTTCTCAATGTTTTCACGATTTAGTTTTTTGGTGGTTTGGAATAAATCCCTATTTATGCCGTCTTTTTGAATTCCACACGAAAGACTTAGAAGATAGAGGCCTGTGGCTGTTGCTGTTTAATGTTCTCATATTTTGAAAGTTTAAATAGTTAATGAATGTTTGATGGGAATCTTCTTTTCGAATTCCAAGAAGAAGTTCTTGAATTTTTCATTTTTCCTGAAAATCGGGTGTTGCTGAATGTTCTCATAATTAATTTTTTTAGTGATTATATCTAAAAGACGCAGAGATCATAAACCTGTTACAGTACTATGTAATACAAAATAATGATTTAACTAAAAATTAACAGCTTACGAGAAAGAAGAAATGATGTTTAGTAACGAATTTAAATTTACAAAGTAGTGAATGGACGAAAATAGAATTCTTAATTTAGGACTTCAATATTTATTTATGGGAAACTTTGAAAGATTTGAAGTATTTGGGACGGGCTTCCTTTCCTATTTAATGGAAACCGCGGGCCTGGAGCAGGAGCAGGCACAGCGGATGGCCGCAGATTTGGAACGGAAGAAATTTCGGAAAGGCGAAATCCTTCTTCAACCCGGTGAAGTGTGCCAACACTCATTTTTTGTGGAAAAAGGGCTGTTGCGGGCCTATATGATGGACGAGAGCGGAAAGGAACACGTCATTCAGTTTGCACCTGAAAATTGGTTTATTGTGGACAGAAGCAGCGTCTATTTCAACGATCCCTCAGAAACCTATATTGAAGCCATCGAAGACTCGGAAGTGGTATTGATAAGCCAAGATTTTGTGTGCACCGTTAATGCCGAAGACTCCATTTTCAGCAAGTTTAATGACAAACTCCTCCACAATCACATCAGGCAAATGCAAAAGCGAATCAATCTTTTGCTGGGTGCCACGGCGGAAAAACGCTATTTGAATTTCATTGAACTGTACCCCGATTTGTTGTTGCGCGTCCCGCAGTGGATGATCGCGTCCTATCTGGGAATAACGCCAGAAAGCTTAAGCCGTGTTCGGAAGGAATTGGCACAAAAAAATTTCAAGCCCAATTAATCCGGAAGCGGAACAAATTCTGGGTCGCCCGGCACTTTTGGAAACCGTTGTGCTTGCCAATCTTCCCGCGCTTTTTCTATTGTTTCTTTTTCTGAAGCCACAAAATTCCAGTGAATAAAGCGTTCTTCCGGAAAAACATCACCGCCAAAAATGTAAACGGTGGTGTTATCGGCCATTTCAAATTCACAGAGTTTACTGTCCTTGGCCACCAGAATTTGTTTTGGTTCGTAAACATTTCCTTCGCTGAAAACCTTTCCTTCCAAAATGTAGAGTCCGCTTTCGCCAAAAAGATAATCACCCAGGTTTACGGTTCTTTTTTTCCCGCTTTTCAATTCCAAAAAATAAAGATTGCTATACACCGGAACGGGCGATTTTAATCCAAAAACTGATCCGGCAATCACTTTTATTAAAACCCCATCTTTTTCAAACTGGGGGATTTCCTGTTTATTGGTGTGGTGGAAGGAAGGTTCCATACTTTCCAAATGTTTGGGGAGCGCCACCCAAATTTGCAAACCGTGCAATGATTTTTTTGTATTCCGAAGACTTTCGGGCGTTCTTTCGGAATGCACTACACCTTTTCCGGCGGTCATCCAGTTTACCGCGCCGGGAGTAATCTCTACTGCATAACCCATACTGTCGCGGTGCATAATGGATCCTTCAAAAAGGTAGGTTAGCGTGGAGAGCCCAATGTGGGGGTGGGGCGGCACATCAAGATTTTGGGTTTCGTCCAGTTCAATCGGCCCCATGTGGTCAATAAATGCAAAGGGCCCCACCATTCTTTTTTGGCGGAAGGGAAGCAACCTGCCAACCATAAAGTTGCCAATATCAGCGGCACGTTCGGGTATTATTATTTTTAAATTTGACATAGTTTGAATATTAAAAATGGATGTAAAATTAGGGCTCAAGTTCAATTGAGCCCTGATTTTGAATCTTCTAAAGTTACATAAATTTATTATTCCAAATATCCGAATTTCCCCATATTGAAATCGCTTATGGCTTGAATGATTTCACCGCGCGTATTCATAACAAAGGGCCCTTGTGCCGCAATGGGCTCGTTTATGGGTGAACCGCTAAGTATTAAAACCACTGCGTTGTCCTGCGCCTCTATGCTGAACGCTTCTCCGTCATTGGCGAACAATCCCAGGCTATCGGTTTTAATTTGTTCGCTATTGTTCACCGTTATGTTTCCTTCTACTACCAAAATTGCAGTGTTGTAAGTTTCCGGGAAACTAAAAGTTGCCTTTCCGCCTTTGTTCAATTTCGCGTTGAACATATATACGGGCGTAAAAGTGAATGCAGGCCCTTTTTCTCCGTGCAATTCTCCAGCGATAATCTCAACAATTCCGGCATTATCGGGCAGCGTTACCTTTTTCAGGTCTTCCTTGGTGATGCCTTGATATTTCGGTGGGCTCATCTTATTCTTCGCAGGAAGGTTAATCCAAAGCTGCACCATTTGGAAATAGCCGCCTGCCTTACTGAAATTTTCTTCGTGATATTCCTTGTGGAGTATTCCAGAGGCCGCAGTCATCCATTGCACGTCGCCTTCGTTTATCACGTCGCTATTGCCGGCGCTGTCGTGATGGGCCACACTTCCTTTATATGCAATGGTTACGGTTTCAAATCCCCGATGCGGATGCACCCCGACACCGCGTGGCTGATCTGTGGGAGGGAAGTAAAACTTGCTGTTGTAGTCCATCATTATAAATGGATCCATCCTTTCAAAACCCTGCTGGATTCCGGATGGAATAAATTGGTGTACCCTAAATCCGTCGCCCACCATGTGTGGTGCTGGCGGTGTAAATATGCTCTCTAATTGTCGTGTTTTCATGGTAATCTGTTTTTTATTTCTACCGTAAAATTATACGCTGATTCATGACTTTCCATTGATGTATGATAAGTTATGGCTTCGTGATTTCGCAGTATTTTTGAAATAGAAATCGAGCGCTCCGTTTGATTGAAACAAAGCCTCGATTCTTTATAAAGGGAACAATATGCTGTTGAACTATTATTGTTTTATGAATTGTAATGAAACGATCAATTTCACTTTGTCGCTCACCACAATACTCCCGGCCTCTGTAACCGCGTTCCAGGTAAGTCCAAAATCTTTTCTGCTCACGTTTCCTTCAAATTCAAAGCCTGCCTTTGTCTGTCCGTACGGATCAACGGCGATTCCGTTAAATTCTGTTTCAAGGACCACTTCTTTTGTTACTCCTTTTATGGTCAAATCGCCCACCATTTTTTCACCGTCAAATGACTTTGAAGTAAAGGTTAGCTGTGGATTTTTTTCTGCTCCGAAAAAATCCTCACTCTTTAAATGCGTGTCGCGATCTTCGTTTTTTGTGTTTACTGAATTGGTTTCAGCCGAAAAGAAAAAACGGCCATTTTTAAAATCATTGTTGTCAGTTTCCACGTTTCCGTCAAATTTTTCAAAACTTCCGCTCACGGTTGAAATCATCATGTGCTTCACCTTAAAAGTGACCTCGGAATGGGTAGTGTCAATTTTCCAAATTGTTTTCTGGTTTTCCATAACTATATAATTTTTAAGTATTAATTATTTATGGTACAAATTTAAATTACCCATTGCGCCCACACATTGATGTATGGTAAGAAATCAAAAAAAGGAGTGATTTTTAACAGAAGTTTATGCTATCTCGCCGCTCCCACACACGTTTTGCCGAAAATTGTAAAGCGGAATTTTCATACTTTTGGCTTCTACCCATTTGCATTGGAAAAGAAAAAAGAGAAAAATCCAAATTTGAAAAAATTCAGATTTTTAAGAATCGTGGCCCGCATTTTCACGGTTCTTTTAATCCTGTTCATTTTGCTCGTGCTTTTCATTCGCAGTCCGTGGGGACAAGGGATTATTGTGGATTACGCCACAAAATATGTTTCCGACAAAACCAATACCAAGGTTGAAATTGAAAAACTCTTCATCACCTTTGGCGGAAATATAATGCTGAAAGGCCTCTATTTGGAAGACAAAAAAGGCGATACGTTGATCTTTTCAAAATCATTGGAGGCGGGCATTCCGCTGTTGCCCATCATTCGCGGCAATGGAATTGGGGTTGATTATTTAGATTGGGACGGCGTGCGCGCCAATATAATTCGGGAGGATTCCCTAAACGGTTATAACTTCCAGTTTTTGATAGATGCCTTTTCTTCGGCTGATACCACGGAAGTGCAGACGGACTCAACTTCTGCGCCGTTGAAAATTAGTTTGGGCGAAATGAATTTCAGTGATTTTGAAATTGTTTTTGATGACGCCGTTGCAGGAATTGACAGTCAGTTCAAAATTGGCAGTCTTTCCCTTCAAATGAACAAAACCGATTTGGAAAAAATGGACTTTCGTGCGTCCGAAATTTCCCTAACCAATTCCCGAATAAAATTCCACCAAAGCCCCGTACCGCCCACGACACAAGAAGATTCGCCCTTGCCATTTTTGGTTTTGGAACAACTTTTTTTGAAAAATGTTTTGGTTGATTATCAATCCTTCGGTGATAGTATTGCGGCCAATCTAAACATTGCCGATCTTTTTCTCGAACTGCCCAAAGCCGATTTGAAATGCAACGATATTGAAATCGGGGAATTCAGCTTAAAAAATTCCATCGTTAAAATCAACACCGAAACTGAAACGAACGAAATAACCGAAACTGCCGAGGAAGTGGCCGAGGAAATTGAGGAAGACATTCAAAAATTTGCCTGGCCCGAGTTCAAGATTTCCATCGCCGAAATTGATTTGCAAGAAAACAAGCTGGGGTATTTTGTGGGAAATAACAAAGTTGAAAAAAACGTTTTCAACCCCAATGCCATCTCTCTCCAAAATTTCACTCTAAGGGCCACAGCTATTTTTCTAAAAGATAAAAAGGCTGGGTTAGCGCTGGATGCCCTTAGTTTTGAGGAAGGCTCGGGATTAACGTTAAAGGAAATGGCGCTCAACCTGCAAGCCACCGATAATTTCGCAGAAATAACAGATTTGAATTTGGCTCTCAACAACAACGCCCTTGAAGGAATGTTAAGACTTGATTTTCCAACGCTCGCCCATTTCATTGAAACGCCGGACCAATCTAAAATTGACTTGAATTTTCCTTCCTTTCAAATAGATTTTAAAGAAATTTTCAAATTTCAGCCGGAACTTGCAAAAAATGAATATCTAAAAACGCTCAGCAAAAAATATATTTCCGGAAACATAAAGGCTTCCGGATATCTTTCGGCCATTGAAATTCCAAATTTGAACGTTCGGTGGGGAAACACTACCCGTATTTCTGCCACAGGCTCTGTACAAAATGCCACAGATACGGATAATTTAAGATTCAATATTCCCCGTTTTTCCGCAAGCACCGAAAGGGATGACCTTATTCAATTTGTAAGCGAAAAGGGTTTGGGGGTAAGTCTCCCGCAGGATGTTTCAATAGTTGGAAACGCAAAGGGAAATTTGGAAGACGTTTACACAAAACTGAATGTAACCACGTCACAGGGAATAGCCACTGTTGAGGGCCATTTTGAAAATGGTGAGCGGGTTTCATTTGACGCCAATGTAGAAATTAAGCAATACAATTTGAAGGAGTTGTTGAACAACAAACAGTTGGGCAGTTTAAGCTTAACCCTAAAAACGAGTGGTTCGGGGAGCGATATAAACAGTCTGGACGCGGTTTTGGATGCAACTATTTCCAGTTTTCAATTTAATGATTACGCCATAAAGGATTTGGCGATCAGCGGAAAAATAAAGAATGGAAAAGGAGATGTGGTTTCAAAATATAAAGATGAAAACCTGCATTTGGATTTTACGGCAAATGTGGAATTAGATTCCGTGGCGCCCACCGCAAGCGCACATTTGGACATCATTGGCGCAAATTTGCAATCGCTCGGGCTGATATCGCGCGACGTGAGAACGGCATTTAAACTGGACGCCGATTTCGAAGGGAATGAAGATGGCTTTGATGTTATTTCCACAATCGGCGATGGGGTAGTGGTTTATGACAACAAAACCTATCTTTTGGGAGATGTGCTTGCCACGGGGCATGTTCGGAGCGATACCACTTCCATTTGGCTCGACAACAAAATGATAGCGCTCAGTTTGGAGAGCAATACCGATCCGGCAACATTTGGCAGGGCGGTCCAAAATCATATTGGGAGTTATTTTTCAAAAAAAATCGTCTTGCCCGATACTATTCAAAATCCCATTCAGCTGAATATTAAAGGGCAAATAGTAGAAGCCGCCGTCCTCAATGAAGTATTTTTGGTAAACGTCCAAAAACTTGACACCGTAAAACTGGAAGCTAATTTTGATGAATCGGCCCGAAAATTAAGCGCAAAAATCAACGCTCCAGAAATAATCTATGCCGGCAATGAACTGGATAGCCTCATTTTTTCAATGGATACTGACAAAGAGAAATTTGTGTTTGATCTGGGGTTCAATAGCCTAAAAGCCGGGCCTTTGGAAATTCCAAAGACCAAAATAACGGGCAATCAGCAAAATGAACGTTTGACATTGAATTTTAATTCCGTGTATAAAGACAGCACGCTCATCAATGTACAGGCTGAAATCACCGGCACGCGCGAACGGCTGCGTTTTCACGTATTGCCGGACGATTTGATCTTTAACCGAAATCAATGGCAGACCCCTTCTGAAAATGAAATAATTATTTCCGAAGATAACCTACAGTTCAACGATTTTCGTTTTGCTCACAACAGTCAATCCGTTGAATTTACGGATAAATTGGCTGCCGTTTCCAAAAACCATGTGGGTATTGATTTTCAGAATTTTGATCTGCGGGAAATCCTGAATTATCTAAATCCCGAAGAGGAATTGGCCCAAGGCATCCTCAACGGCCAACTCATTGTGGTGGAACCCTTGGGAAGTCCTGGTATTCTCGCCGATCTTTCTGTGGAAAAACTAAACCTGCTTGATGTAAATATGGGCACGCTCAGCGTTGATGCCGAATCAATTGGGAGCAACCGCTATAATTTCAACCTTGCGTTAAAGGAAGGGGAGGTAGATTTAGACTTGGTGGGCGATTATATTTCAGCCCCAACCGAAGCCCAGTTGAATCTTGAAATGAACATCAATGAATTTAAAATGAGCGCCCTCGAAGGTTTTTCCCTTGGTGAATTGAAGAATGGGAATGGTAGTTTCTCAGGAAAATTTAACGTTTCGGGCAGTACAAAAGCTCCGCAGTATAACGGAAATCTACTGTTTAGCAACGCCTCCTTTACTGTTTCGAAATTGAACGCGCCATTTACACTTGCCAATGAAAAATTAAGCATAGACAATCAAGGGCTGTATATGGACAATTTCACGGTGCGCGACGAAAACAACAATCAATTGGTTATGAGCGGAAAAGTGGGCACCGAGCGGTTTATTAATCCCACTTTCGATCTTAAACTTGAAGCGGAAAATTTTCAGGTACTCAATGCAACCGAAGACGATAATGAATTTCTATACGGCACGGCCTCTTTTGATGCAAATGCCACATTGGGCGGTGATCTTCAAATACCGAAACTTAGTGCAAAAATCAACGTAAACAACGCGACCGATGTAACCTATGTGCTTCCATCAGCAACAGTGGCTATTGAGGAGCGCGATGGGGTGATTATTTTTGTAAACCGAAAAGATCCCCACGCCATCCTCACAAGAACCGAACAAAAAACTACCAAATTTAGCGGCTTTGATATTAATGCCCTGCTGAATATGGGGCGCGAGGCAAAGGTCACCATAATTATAGATAAGGAAACCGGCGATAATTTTGAAGTCTATGGCGATGGCGATTTTGATTTTACAATGAAACCCAACGGCAGTATGTCGCTCAGCGGGGTATATGAAATTGGCGGCGGACATTATGAAATGAACCTCTACAACTTGGTGAACCGCCGTTTTGAATTGGCCCCGGGCAGCCGTGTAAGTTGGTCCGGCGATCCATTTGACGCGGCCCTAAACGTGCGGGCAATCTATGAAGTGGAAGCATCTGCTTCACCGCTCATGGCGCCGGTAATCTCCGGCTCTGACCCTGCGGTGAAGAACAAATACCGACAAGTTTTGCCGTTTTATGTCTATTTAAATGTAGATGGTGAATTGACCAAACCCATTGTCACTTTTGATATTGATATGCCCGAAGACGAACAGGGCGCAATTGGCGGCCAGGTTTATGGCAGATTGCAGCAAATAACGAAACAAGAAGGAGAACTGAACCGGCAGGTTTTTTCGCTTTTGGTCCTTAATCGGTTTTATCCCGAACCCGGAAGCGACGGCAGCAGGGGCGGGTTTGCAACAGTGGCGCGGGACAATCTGAACGATGCACTTTCAGATCAATTGAACACATTTTCTGATAAACTTTTGGGCGACACCGGTGTTGAACTGGATTTTGGGTTGGACAGTTATACGGATTATCAAGGAGAAACACCGCAAGAGCGCACACAGCTGGACATTGCCGCCCAGAAAAAACTCTTTAGCGATAGGGTTATAGTGCGTGTGGGAAGTGAAGTAGATTTGCAGGGAAGCAGTTCTTCAAATGAACCGGTGCCGCTTATTGGCAACGTGAGTTTAGAATATTTGCTCACCGAAAATGGCCGATACAGACTCGTTGGCTTTCGAAGAAATGAATTTGAATCTGTCATTGACGGGCAGACCATCGTTAGCGGAATAGCCCTGATTTTTACACAGGAGTTCAACAAATTCGATGAGCTTTGGCAAGCCATTCTGCGCGGGGAAACAGAAAAGGAAAAAGCGGACCGCAAGGAGGCAAGGGAAAAAATGAAAGAAAAAAAGCAAAGCGACAAACTTGAAGAGGAACAAGATAAAATCAATGAAGTGGAAGCGGAAAAACCGAAAGAGTAATTGGACATTCACAAATCGAAAAATAATTTGGAAAGAAAAGGTTTTAAAATAATGATGGTTTTAGGCGCAGTTTCAATAATGCTGCAGGCCTGTTCGGTACAAAAATTCATTCCCGAGGATGAAAAATTATACACGGGCGCAACCGTAGAATTAAAATTGGATTCCGAAATCCAGAATGAAGCGCAGTTGAAAGATGTTTTGGAAGAAGCGCTTCGCCCGGAACCCAACTCAAAAATTTTGGGAATGCGCCCTGGGCTCTATTACTACTATAAAATGCAAAAAGAAAACCCAGGTTTCATAAACCGTTTTCTTTATAAAAGAATTGGCGAAAAGCCCGTTTATCAAAGCGACGTGAAACCCTATGAAGTAGAGGATATCTTGGCCAATAGAATGGAAAACAGAGGGTTTTTTTACAGTGAAGTTACTTCAGAAACCATTGAGGAAGAAAAAGAGGCCTCAGTAAAATATACCGTTTCTGCGGCTGAGCCCTATACACTGGCAACCTATCAGGCTGATACGCTTCCGGAGCCTGTTTTTACTGCTATTAAGCAGAGCCTAACCGATACAAAGCTTTCGGAGGGAATGCGTTTTGATTTGTCAAATATGAAATTGGAGCGGGAGCGAATAGATAGTGAATTAAAGAAGAAGGGCTATTATAATTTCAATTCAGGCTTTTTGATCTTTGAGGCCGATACCAACCAATATGACAAAAGACGCTTTGATCTATTTCTTCGGCTTAAAAATGAAACACCCGTAAAATCAATAGTTCCCTACAAGATTTCAAAAATAAATGTTTTTGCCCGGTATGACGCGCAAGATTCTACGGTAAATAATTCGGTTCGATTTAATGAAAAAAATTATATAAACAGCGCTGATTTTTTTAAACCCAAACATTTGGACCCATTTATTACGTTGCAGGAAGGCCAATATTATAACCCCGAAATCTCCCGAAATACGGCACGGCGACTTTCTTCCATCGGGGCCTATAAATTTGTCAACATTCAATATGTGGAAACAGATTCATTGCTGGCGGACAGCCTGGGAATTTTGGAGGCCAATATTTTTCTTTCGCCCCTAAATAAACGTTCCGTCAGGGCAGAGCTGCAAGCGGTTTCAAAATCAAACAATTTTGCCGGTCCGGGTTTTGCGCTTACCTACAGTAACCGAAACCTTTTTTTAGGTGGGGAAACGTTGAACATCACCGCTAATCTGGGTTATGAGGTGCAGGCCGGCGGCGGCACGGGTACCAATAGCGGCCGCACCAGTCTCGATCTGGGTTTGAAGTCTGAACTAATATTTCCGCGCGTACTGTTTCCCATAAAAATCAACACCGATTTTTTTGAATATGATATTCCCAAAACCAAAACAAGTCTTGGAGTTGATTATTTGAGCAGGACCAAGCTGTATGCACTGCTGTCCACCACCGCCCAGTTTGGCTACGTTTGGCGGGCCAATAGGTATGTGACCCATGAAATTATCCCCATTTCCATTAGCTACACCAACCTTTCAAACACCACCGCGGAGTTTGATAAAATTTTGGAAAATAATCCATTTTTAAAAAGAAGTTTTGAACAACAGTTTATTTCGGGCCTGAACTATTCCTTTACCTATAACGGAATGATGGACACCGCCAAAAAGAACCAGTTTTACGTAAATGCCACTCTCGATATTGCCGGAAACAGCATCAGTCTTTTTGGAAAGGAGAACGAAGTGGGTACAAAATCAATCTTCAATCTGGAATACGCACAGTACGCTAAGGCAGACGCAGATCTGCGATATCATTTTAACTTTGGAAAGGAGCAACTCGTGGCCTTTCGACTTTTTGGCGGATATGGACTGCCCTATGGAAATTCAGATGTAATGCCTTACGTGAAGCAGTATTATTCCGGGGGGCCATACAGCGTGCGGGCTTTCCGCATTCGCTCATTGGGCCCGGGAACTTATAATGACGAAGACAACCCCGAGAACAATTTTTATGACCAAACAGGGAACATCCGTTTGGAGGCAAATATAGAATACCGTTTTCCGATAATTTCGTTTTTGAAAGGTGCCGTTTTTGCAGATGCCGGAAATATTTGGAACTCAAAGGCCAATCCAGAATACGGGGGCAAGGATAAATTCACTTCCAATTTTATTAATGAACTGGGAATGGGAGCCGGCGTGGGCCTTCGGGTGGACGTGCAGGGTTTTGTGCTCCGGTTTGATTTTGCCGCCCCATTTCACGACCCGTCAAAGCAGAATGGATATAAATTCAATGTAAAGGAAACCGTTTTCAACTTTGGAATAGGCTATCCTTTTTAGAGAAACCGAAGCCTACTTTTTCAATTCGTCCATCAATTGTTCATATTCCTCGATTTTTACGTGAAGCACCCCATCCAAGCTAATAATTGGCGTGGTGAGCGTGTCCATCTTTACGGTTGCGTTGGAAAAGGCGGGCGCCAATTGTGACTTCAGTTCGGGCTTTTCAGAAAACCGATGCGAAGTATAAAGATAGAGGCTATTGTCTAAGGATGAAAGTAACTGTTCACAGCCCGGGCATGCTTCGGGAATATAAATAATAATCTTCTTCCTCGGTTCAATTTTAATGGGTTCCACCGGTTTTCGAAGGGCACGCGGAGAAAGGCTGTCACTCACTTTTAATTTATAGGAATACTGAGCTTTTTTGCCGCGATCCACCATTAAATTGGTGATCAAAACCTTTGAAGCCGCGGGCACCCGCACGGGCCGCGCCACACTTTTGCTTTGCCGAAAATTGGTGCCTTCCACGGTTATGGAAACATCCAAATCTTTTTCGTTTTTGTTGAGTGCATATAAAAATAAACGGTTGGCTTTTGATTCTTCAACTATTTCTATCGGTCTTTCCTGTGAAAGAAGATTGGAGAAATTTAAGATTAGAATTAGGATAAATAGAAATTTTCTTGACATTTGGTTATTCTTAAAGTTTGCCGAAGATATAAATTTCATCAATAATCCAAAAGAAATTAGCGCACGGTTATGAAAATAGGTTTAACATTAGTTTAAAGGTCTTGGGAAACGCAGTCTGTATCTTTGGGAAGTTAAATACATAAAAAATGCAAAGCAATAATTTTGAGCAAATGACAGTAGGTGGCGGCTGTTTTTGGTGTACGGAAGCCGTTTTCAATAACGTTAAGGGTGTTGAAAAAGTAGTGTCTGGATATTCCGGTGGCACCGTTCCCGGAGTGCCCACCTATCGCGAAGTTTGTTCGGGCCTTACGGGGCATGCGGAGGTGGTACAGCTTAGTTTCAATCCTGAAATTATTTCCTTTGAAACTTTATTGGTGATTTTTTTGACAACCCATGACCCCACCACACTGAACAAGCAGGGAGCAGATACGGGCACACAGTATCGATCTGTTATTTTTTATCACTCTGAAGAACAGCAAGCTATTGCGGAAAAGATTCTTTCGGAAATGGCCCCGTATTATGAAAATCCAATTGTTACCGAGCTAAGTCCTCTTGTAAAATTCCATCCCGCGGAGGAATACCACCAAAATTATTATACCAAAAACCCAATGCAGGGCTATTGCCAGGCCGTAATAACACCGAAGTTGGCACGGTTGCGAAATTTACATGCAGATAGCTTAAAATCAATTTGAAGCGACTTAATTATTTAAGGGAAATACGCCCACTTTAAATCTTTTAATGCATTTAAGTGTTTAATTTACTGTATCTTTGGGCCAGTCAGATCACTTTCATTTAAAATTCAGACCAGTAAAACCGATAGAACAAATAATAACATATAAACTATTTCAAAAGTCATCTGCTACTTGTGGATGGCTTTTTTTAAATTCATAATAAAGATGGCAAAATCGCAACAAACCTATAACAAAAAGGAAAAGGAAAAGGCAAAGCAGAAAAAACGGGAAGAAAAGCAAAAGAAAAAGGAAGCTCGCAAGGCCGACAAAACCCCGGGGAGTGATTTCGTGTATGTGGATTATGATGGAAATTTGGTTGATACCCCGCCCGATCCGTCCATGAAAGTGGAAATTGATGCCGAGGATATCATTCTTGGAATTCCCCCAAAGGAAGAAGGAGATCGCGAATCTTTTGACCCCGTGAGAAAGGGAACGGTTTCATTTTATGATTCATCCAAAGGGTTTGGTTTCATCATTGACGATGAAAACAATGAAAAATACTTCACCCACGTAAGCGGAATCATAGACGAAATCTCCGAGAATGACAACGTTTCCTTTGAATTGGAAAAAGGCCAACGCGGCATGAATGCGGTGAAGGTCACCAAACTCTAAATTCACAACAAAAAAAACCCGCAAATTGCGGGCTTTTTTTTTTACTTCAATTCAAAAAATGCTACGGTCTAAACTCGTTGGGCTCTCTTTGGGCGGCATTTTTTAGCTGATCGTATTTTTCAGAAAGGGTATCCTGAACTTCCCCAGCTTTTTCCCTGATTTTATTACCGGTTTCAGTTGCTTTATTTTTGAGGTTCTGTTTTTCCTCTGGCGTCATGTTTTTATATTTCCAAAACGCAAATGCACCAGCGGCTATTCCAAGCAGTGCCAATAATCCTTTTCCTTTATTGTTCATAGTTGTCTGTTTTTTAAATTTGATTTAAAGATAATACATCAAAGTCCATCCAAATGACTTTGTCCACACTTTAATATTTATTTAATACTTAAACATTTCAATTGATAAATAATTCACAACAACTTTCAAAAAAAAGATAGTTTGTATTGAAAAAATAAGTTGAAGTTAAAGAAGGCAAAAAACAATGTGCCAAAATTTTTCTTACCTTTAAGAATCAGATAAATACAACAACATTATGGCTTACAGCCCATAAGCGGAAACAAACCTTTATCGTTATTGTTTGGCGCGTTTCCTCATAAAATATACTAACCAAAAATTTTAGAAAGATGAATATCTATGACGAAAAGCACATAAAAAACGTAGTTTTTGTAGGCGCCCACAACAGCGGCAAAACCACCCTTGCCGAAACTATGCTCTTTGAGGCCGGACTTATAAACCGGCGCGGGACGGTGGAAGGTAGAAATACGGTATCTGACTATCACGACGTGGAACATGAAAGAGGCAATTCCATCTTTGCCACCCCGCTGCACACTGAATGGCGCAATTACAAAATTAACATTATTGACACCCCCGGGCTCGATGATTTTATAGGCGAAATCATCTCTTCCATCCGCGTGTCGGACACCATACTTACCGTTCTGAATGCGCAGCAGGGCGTAGAGGTGGGGACGGAAATAATTTGGAACTATATCGATAAATACCACAAGCCCACCATTTTTGTCATCAACCAGATTGACCACATAAACGCCAAGTTTGACGAAAGCTACAAAAGCATAAAAAACCTTGTGGGCAACAACGCCGTTAAAATTCAATATCCGCTAATGGTGGATGGGTCGCAGTGCATAGTTGATGTGCTAAAAATGAAAATGTATAAATTTCCAAAAGAAGGAGGGAAGCCCGAAAAATTGGAAATCCCGGACAGCCAAAAGAAAATTGCCCATCAACTTAACAACGAATTGATAGAGAAAGCTGCCGAAAATGACGAAGCATTGATGGAGCTTTTTTTTGAAAAGGGCACGCTCAATGAAGATGAAATGCGCCAAGGCATAAAGGCCGGAATGCTCAATCATGAGCTTTTCCCGGTTTTTTGCGTTTCCGCGCTCAATGACATGGGCACCGGCAGGCTCATGGGGTTTATAGACAACGTGGCTCCCGCCGCGGCAGACTTAACCCCTGAACAAAGCGTGGAAGGAAACCAAGTGGAAAGCACCAAGGAATCCCCAACCGTTCTTTTTGTCTTTAAAACAGTCTATCAGCCCAATTTAGGACAGATCACTTTTTTCAAGGTTTTGAGCGGGGAAGTGCGACTCAACGATAAATTGATCAACGGCAGAAATGACGAAACCGAGACCATAAACCAGCTATTCATAATGGACGGAAAGGAACGTCACCCCATTACCAAACTTAGCTGCGGCGATATTGGCGCTACCCTTAAGCTTAAATTCACGGAATCCAATGACACCTTGAGTTCTCCAAAAAATGTAGTCAATATTAAACCTATAAATTTTCCGCCGCCACGTATAAAAAAGGCGGTTTTTGCATTAAATACAAAAGACGAAGAAAAGCTAAACGAATCCCTGAGAAAAATCAGAAGCCAAGACCCCACGGTTGAAATCTCCTTTTCCCCGGAAGCGAAACAGCTCATGCTTTCCTGCCAAGGCGATCTGCATCTTTCAACTATTGATTGGACCTTAAAAAATATGTATGGGGTAGAGGCACGATTTGAAAAACCTAAAATTGCATTTCGGGAAACCATTCAACGATCTTCAACATCCACCTATCGTCACAAAAAACAGTCGGGCGGATCTGGTCAATTTGCGGAGGTTCATTTAAAAGTAGAACCGTGGCAGGAAGGAATGGAAGAGCCGCAGGGTTTCAATATTCGCGGAAGGGAAGAAGTAGATCTTTCGTGGGGCGGGAAATTGATTTTTTACAATTGTATTGTCGGTGGTGTGATAGACCAGCGCTATTTGCCCTCCATCATGAAAGGTGTGTTGGAGGTAATGGAGGATGGCCCCTTGGTAAATTCTTATATTCGCGATGTCCGAGTGATGGTATTTGATGGCAAAATGCACTCGGTAGATTCAAATGACATTTCCTTCAAAATTGCCGGCGCGCATGCTTTTAAAGAAGCATTCTTGAATGCCAATCCAAAACTTTTGGAGCCCGTTTTGGAACTCACCGTAAAAGTGCCCGAAGAAATGGTTGGAAACGTAATGACAGACCTGCAGGCAAGACGCTCCATGATTCAGGGAATTGAAAACAACAATAACTACCAAGTTCTAAAATGTTTGACCCCCGAGGCAGAACTCTATGGTTTTTCCACCGATTTAAGATCGCTCACCCAGGGTAGGGCAACTTTTAAGTCTTCCTTTTCGTCATATCAGCCCGTTCCGGCGAATGTTCAAAAGGAATTGGTGAATCAATAATCCATAAAATAAATGGCCCACACATTTAAACTGTAACTATATTTGCCGAAAATTAAAGATATGTCACGGCAGATTTCACATACTGAGGCAGCACCTTCCACAAACCAAGAAATGGATGGGCAGAAAAACGTTGATGGGCCTATCAACGGCTCGCCCAAGATAGATGCTTCGGAAATAGAAAAGTGTATTGCCATACTCAATTATTTAAACAAAAATACCGACCTCATCTTCGAAATCCCCAAGGAACAGCGAACCGCGTTGATTCAAGCCTCCGGGCGACTCTCACGCCCCGATCGCGATGAATTTTCACGAAGGAAAAAAGATGCAAAAAAGGCCGAAAAAAGAAAACAGGCCAATAAGGACAGAGCCGCACGAAAAGAAACCGGAATTAGAAGCGCGCGCGAAAATGTTATATTTATAGCGCCAAAACTGCTTCAAACCTCGGAAGTTTTGTCAAAAAAAAATCTTGAGCTGGAAACCCCTCGAAATTGCTATGTGTGTAAAACGCTCTACACCACCCTTCACCATTTTTATGATACCATGTGCACGGAATGTGGTGATTTCAACTATGCCAAGCGTTTTCAAACAGCAGATTTAACAGGCCAAGTTGCGGTGCTGACCGGTTCTCGGTTAAAAATTGGTTATCACATCAGCTTGATGTTATTAAGGGCCGGCGCTACCGTGGTTGCAACCACGCGGTTTCCTGTAGATTCGGCATATCGGTTTGCGCAGGAGGATGATTATCACCAATGGGCAAACAGATTGAAAATTCATGGTTTGGATCTGCGTCATATTCCCAGTGTCGAGATTTTTTGCAACTACCTTGAACAGAAATATGACAAGCTTGATATTTTAATCAATAACGCCGCGCAGACCGTTCGCCGGCCTGCCGGATTTTATCAGCACATGATGACCAAGGAGGAAATGCCCTTTGAAAATCATCCGCAGTTCGTAAAAGATTTATTGCACGACCACATAAACTGTCTTCAAGAATTAAAAACGCTTACTGCTGATATTGGCTCAAATCCAAACAAAAATCTACCCGTAACTTGGCACGGTTCAGAGCCCGGAATCGGCATTCGCGCTTCGGCAAAACTTTCGCAGATTCCTTATAGTTTTGATAACTCCCTAAGCGCAAAAGAAGTATTTCCCGAAGGCAAGCTCGATGCCGATTTGCAACAAGTTGACCTTCGAAAAACAAATAGCTGGCGCTTAAGGCTTGGTGAAATTGAGACCACTGAAATGATTGAGGTACAATTGGTTAATTCCATAGCTCCTTTTGTGCTGTGCAATCGATTGGGTGAAATTATGAAGAAAGAAAACACGGGGAAGAAACACATCATAAACGTCTCGGCAATGGAAGGAAAGTTTCACAGATTTTTCAAGGAAGACCGGCATCCGCACACCAATATGGCAAAAGCCGCCTTAAATATGCTGACCCACACCGCCGCCGGAAGTCTCGCCAAAGAAGGAATTTACATTAATGCGGTAGATACAGGCTGGGTTACGGATGAAGATCCCGCAGAACTGGCCAAGCGCAAAATGGAATTGCACGATTTTCAGCCCCCGCTGGATATCGTTGATGGTGCCGCACGCGTGATGGATCCATTGATAGACGGAATAAACACCGGTAAACACTGGAGCGGAAAGTTTTTGAAAGACTACAGACCCATTGACTGGTAAGTTTTATAAAAAAAGAAGAAAACGAAATGGACAAGCAACAACCCAACAACCCCTTGCACGGAATAAAACTTTCGGAAATACTCGAATTTCTTGTTGATTTTTATGGTTGGGAAGTGTTGGGCGAAAAGATCAAAATCAATTCATTTAACAGTAATCCTTCCATAAAATCCAGTTTGACCTTTCTTCGGAAAACGCCTTGGGCGCGCGATAAAGTGGAAAAACTTTATTTAAAAACCATCGGCAAATAGGGCCTCGGAAAATTCGTTCGCAATAAATGTCCAGTTCCATCGTGCAAAACCTTTAAAAGGGCGTATTTTTGCAGTCCTAAAAAAAATGGATTATGATAGAGGCTAAGGACGCAATTCAAGAAAAACGAACCGATAAAGAACTTTATAGTTACCAGAAAGGCGCCATTGACAAAATATTTGACAAATTTGAAACTGCCCCGGCCGACTATCATTTGTTATATCAACTGCCAACGGGTGGCGGAAAAACGGTTATATTCTCTGAAATAGTCCGCCAATATTTAAAAACCCACAACAAAAAAGTGTTGGTGATGACCCATAGGGTAGAGCTTTGCAAGCAAACTTCAGAAATGCTTGACAGTTTTGGGGTAGTGAACAAAGTGGTGAACAGCACCGCCAATCTGGACGATCAGGAAAAATACAGCTGTTTTGTGGCGATGGTTGAAACCCTGAACAACCGGTTGAACGACAATAAACTGGATATTTCAGACATTGGTTTGGTAATTATTGACGAAGCCCATTACAACTCGTTCACAAAACTTTTTAAATTTTTCGAAAAATCATTTATTCTCGGGGTTACCGCGACGCCCCTGAGTTCCAACAGAAATCTTCCCATGAAAGACAACTATCAGGAATTGATAGTTGGCGAAAGCATAGAGGCGCTCATAGAAAATGAATTCTTGGCCCAAGTGGATGTTTTTCAATACAATATGGGCCTTACTTCACTGGAAATTGGATCCAATGGAGATTATACCGTAAAGTCATCTGACGATCTCTATTCAGCAGTGGGCATGCTGGACCAACTGTATCAGGCTTATCTTAACCATTCTAAGGGGAAGAAAACCTTGATTTTCAATAATGGGATAAACACATCCATACAGGTTTATTATCATTTGAAAGCACAAGGATTGCCCATTATGCACCTTGACAATACGGCCACAAAAAAACAGCGCAAACAGATTTTGAATTGGTTTCGAAACACCCCGGACGCAATCCTGACCTCCGTCAGTATCCTGACCACCGGGTTTGACGAGCCCACCATTGAAACCATTATCCTTAACCGCGCTACCCGATCTTTGACTTTATATTTTCAAATGATAGGGCGCGGCTCTCGCATTCTCAACAATAAATCAAAATTTTCGGTAATAGACCTGGGCAACAATTATCAGCGTTTTGGGCCGTGGGAAGCACCCTTGGATTGGAATGCCATTTTCCGATCGCCTGATTATTATATGGACCGGCTCTTGAGCGATGAGGAACTGGAGAGCCATTTCAGATATGAAATGCCATTAGAGCTTAGGACGGAATTTGCACAAAGCAAGGAAGTTTATTTTGATATAAAACAAACCTACCAAGAAGCCACCTTTAGGGGAGAATCCTCAAAAGTTGTACTTGAGCGTTCCATTGAACAACATGCCCAGATATGTGTTGAAAACAGTGAAGATGTTTACGATGCATTAGGTTTGGCAAAAATGCTGGGAGACGATATAGATTATCGAATTGAAAAATATTCGCAGTGCATAAGCAAAAGCACCCACAATTTCATATCCTGGCTCAAAGAGGATTACCGCCAGAAACTCCGAAGTTATTTAAGGGATAACTTTGATAGGGTTTTTGAAGAAATCCACGGATATCCGCCCCAAGATTGATCCATTGAAATATCAGCAAAAATTTATTTTTTCCAAAACATAAGTTTATTCGCTTTTTCTTATTGTAAATTCATATATTTAAACTGATAATGAGCAGATAACACGGTTCTTGCATAAGAATTTTGTTTGAATGTCAGTTTTCCTTCCTCACAAGAATTTCAGATCCCCAAGATTAAAATAGTTTTCGTTGTTTTCAATCAAACTGGCATGTTTTACCGTGCAGTTTTTCTTTAATATCAATTAAAAATTAATAGTATGAGCACACTCTTTCTTGGCAGCTGTGATATGGGCAAGATGCCCTTAGATCGCAAAAAATTTCTTTCTCCATATCATAAAGACGGGCTCACGGCCACTGCCGTTTCCTTTCGGGATGACGACCGCACAGCTTGGCGTTCCTTTAGACAAGAGAATGGAAATGAGGTGGCAAACCTCCAAGAATTTCTCTATAAGGCCGGATTCATGCCGCGCGGTGTGATTGATGGGGTTTTTGATTATGTAACACAGTCCGCAGCGCGCCTTTTTCAGGAATATGTACGCACCTTGGACCCGGAAGGTGATAAGACTATGGTGCCCGACGGTATTGTGGGCAGCGGCACCCTGCAACACGTGCAGCGCTGGAAGAACCAAGGGAAAGTAGCTGATTGGGGTAAAAGTAGTGCTTCAAATCCTTCTCAGGAATATAGTAATTGGATAAAGCTCTTGACCGCTTCAAAAGCTCATTATAAGTCCAATCCAGGACCCATAATGAAAGCAGTGAATTCTTTGCCCAAAACCTATTCAACAATAAAGGTAAGTGACTGGAGTTTTTCGCCCAATGACATTCATTTAATTGGCATTCGCCGAAATCAGGATAAGGCAGAAGAGGTCCGAAGGGCCAATGATGATCTTTTTGTACTGCTCGTGAATGGAATGGTCTTCAAGTTTTGGGGTTCAACGGACCCCAGTAAGAGCATGGTCACAAACAATATTCCGCCTTCCCTTGTTGAAGGGCAGCATAAATATAGATTTGGATGGCATAAAATTTCGGAAGAACAAAAAATCTATAGAGCCCTGAAACCGTATGATCCGGCGGGAGTGATCATTTTAAGGGATTTAAACAAGGACAACGCGCTAACCCCACAAGATCTTGAGGTAAAGGGCGCAAACAGTCTTGAAACAAACAACAGCATAAATATACATTGGTCCGGGCTGGGCATTTCCAATTGGTCCGCGGGCTGCCAAGTGATTGCGGGAAAAAGTTATATCAATAACCAGGGCACTTTGGTAGATTGCTCCCCCTTTGCGTCTGCCGCTTATAAGGACTTAAATGCCACGGCCAAAAAAACAAAGGGCGCTTATAATGTTTTGGCCGATTTGATTGTCTGCTATTCAAAACCCGGAATAGACCATGTACTGTACACATTGGGCCGTGAAGAATCACTAAACCTGGAACCGAGCCTCGGAAGTGATTATGTTCGGGAATCCATAAAAAGAATGAATCCCGCCGGGGTTTGACTTACTTTTTTATGGGGTTGTGGCATAAGGTGAATACAGGCCAAGACACCAATAAAGTCATAAATGTGTATTATTCGGGCTTGAAACGCTACTTTTGCGGGAAACAAAATGAGCATGGAATCCTTCAACGAGCTAAAAATTTCCAAACAACTTCAGAATGCAATAGCCGATCTATCTTTTGAAAAACCCACGCCAATCCAGGCCAGATCATTCCCTGTTATTATGTCGGGCACTGATATGGTTGGAATAGCACAGACAGGAACAGGCAAAACTTTTGCTTATATGATTCCTATTCTTCAGGATTTAAGCTTTTCAAAACAAGTGCATCCGCGGGTGTTGATTTTGGTTCCCACGCGCGAACTGGTGCTGCAGGTAGTGGATGAAGTTGAAAAACTCGGAAAATATTCCTCCGTGCGGGTGGTGGGAATTTATGGTGGCACCAATATAAACAACCAAAAGAAAGCGGTTGCGGAAGGAGCAGATATAATTGTGGCAACACCCGGACGGTTATATGATTTGATTATCAGCCGGGCCATTCAGTTGAAGGCGGTCAAAAAAATGGTGATTGATGAGGTGGACGTAATGTTAGATCTGGGTTTTCGGTTCCAGCTCACAAATATTTTGGAACTGCTTCCGGCCAAGCGCCAAAATATTATGTTTTCCGCTACTATGACGGATGAAGTGAATGTTTTTATCCACGATTTTTTCACCGCACCTTCCACGGTTTCGGTCGCGGTTAGCGGAACGCCCTTGGAAAACATATCACAATTTTCTTATGCACTTCCCAATTTTTATACAAAGGCCAACCTGCTGAAATATTTGCTTCAAAAGGAAAAGGAATTCAAAAAAGTGCTCATTTTTGTTCCAAATAAAAAAAGTGCCGATGTGCTTTTTGATATTTTGGACGAATTCTTCGGAAGTGAAGTGGCGGTAATCCATTCAAACAAAACCCAGAATTATCGAATTCGATCCATTGAAAACTTTAACGCCGAAAAAACGCGAATTCTTGTAACCACAGATGTTATGTCGCGAGGGCTGGATTTGGACCGGATCAGTCATGTGATAAATTTCGACGTGCCGCATTTCCCCGAAAACTATATGCACCGCATTGGAAGGACCGGACGTGCGGAGCAGGAGGGAACTTCTATTTTGCTTTACACTCCAAATGAGAAGCAGGCGAAGGCGGCCATTGAGGAATTGATGGGCCAAAGCATTGATGAACTGGAACTTCCAAAGGAAGTTGAAATATCAACCCAACTCACTTATGAGGAGCAGCCGCAGGTGGCAGAGATCAACAATCCAACGTATCAGGAAGAGAAAGGGCCGGCATTTCACGAAAAGAAAGAAAAAAACAAAAAGGTAAATCTGGGCGGCTCCTATAAAAGGACTATCAAGCAGAAATACAAAAAGCCCAAAACAAGAGGGGATAAGAATTTTAGAAAGAATAAAAGAGGAAAATAGGGGTCAAGGTTCATATATTATTTCTACAAAAACTGCGTTTGCCTGTAAATTCACACTTTTTATAAGATAGATATCTTCCTTTTTGATACTGTTTCCGGATTTATGGTTCACCGTGATATCATTATATATATAGCGGTTTTCATTTGCCTTCACAATGTCATTAGCCTGTGGGACATCGTCTTTTTTAAATGCATTGTCCTTCCGGAAAATTATATCGAAAATGGAATTTTGGATTTTATTGCCCATGGCCCTGCCGCTGTACAGAAATCCATTTTTGCCCCTTTCCTGTATTCTTTTATATGCTTCTTCATCATGGGTGCCTAAAATGGAGTCATTTTTAACGTATTTTAAATATGAGGCCAAACTGTTTTTTTCAATCGCCTTGTGCCATGCGGCTTCATCTAAGTTTGCATTTGCTATTTTGTCCTTCAGGGTTTCTATTCGGTTTAGGGCGGTTAGAGTGTCCTTGGCGAATTTTGAATAGCCAAGTATGTTGTTTAGGGAATCCTTTTCGGTAGCTGCAAGATTCAGATATTTCTGATATGCCTTTACGGTGTTTTCGCTGGAGGCCAACTGCCACGCTTGTTCAAGCCCCACCGAATCTATGAATTTCTGGGCAAGTTCGGCATATGCTCCTTTTGGATGTGCTTCCAAATAAGAAAAATAGCCATCTACCTCGTTTTCCGAAACGGCAGCCCGCCAGTCTAATTGCTCCATGCTGGGCTGAAAGATGAAATAAGTGAAAAGTCCAATGAATGCCATTGAAACCAGTGCATATCTGCTTATTTTTTTTATTCGCCTGATGCGTCGGGCCTGAAGTTTCTTTGCGTTATGAATTTTTGCGCTGTCTGAGAGATATTTTATTGCTTCGTTATAATTCTCATTGTAGCGTGCGGCCCAAATTTTATTGGGCTTGAATTTTTCATACCATTCCTGTGCAATTTCGAATTCCCGTCCGGACATTAAGTCCTTTCGGTTTTCTTTATGGGCGGTGAATGCGTCACAAAGCTGTTTATATTGTAATGCGGCTTCACTTTCCTGGTCCACCCAACTGTTTAGATTTACCCAATGCCTAATCAGGCTTTCGTGGGAAATGTCTATTAATTTATCATCCGTATCACCAATGTCGTCTATTATCAAGAATGTTCGGTTGTGGCTAATGAAATTGTTTATAACCTTCATTAACTTTTGCTCGCTGGCATTGGTGAGTTCTTTCAGCTCGCTCAGTTTTGCCGGCCGTCTAATTTTTCTGCCGTTTTCATCAATGGTGGTCAAAGCTTGAAAAAGAACTTTCGCCAAGGGCAATTCATCGGGGGCCAGTTCGTTTAACGCTTCATTGGCGTGCATGGACAGGGCATTTTCTATTCCGCCGATATTTCGGTAGTGGTGCAAACCGAGTTCGCCATTTGCGCCCGTTGGATATGCGTGGTTCCACATGCGCATTAGGGCGTGTTGCGCAAGGGGGAGTTCGTCCTTTGTTTCGCCTAAATCATTAATAAGTTGGGAGGTGAGGGCGGCGTTGAACTTTCCGCCATATAATTTTGCAGGGCCTTCGATTACTTTTTTAAGTTCAAATCTATTTAAACGCGGCACCAGATACTGGCTTTTGTTCAGGGCTTCGGGCAGCCCGAAAAATTGGGCACAATCGCCAATAAAATCGGAACGCATTGTTAGAACCACGTAGAATGGAATTCGTTTTTGTTCAGATAATTTTAAAATGAGGTTCACGAAATCAATAGCGGCCGTTTTAAAGGAGGCGTCTTTGTGTCTTAGGGAAAAACGAAAGAGCTCCTCAAACTGATCTACCAACAAAAAGAAGTTCGTTTTTTTGTTTTCGCGAAGTGGCTGAATCATATCCAAAATGGCGGAAACTCCTTCTTTCTTTATTTGAACAACGAATTCTTGAATTTCCGGTGTCTCCACCTTGGGATTGATTTGGTTTAAAATGGTTGCGGCAAGATTATAAACTGGATTTTGCCCTGGTTTCATAACGGCGATCAACCACTGGCTGCTGTTTTCTACAAGAAATCCACCTTTGAGTGCAGGAATTAGCCCCGCACGGATCAATGATGATTTTCCGCTGCCCGAACTGCCCACCACCGCAACGAAACGATTGGCGTGCAGGCGCTGCAGTAATTCCAAAGTTTGATCGTCACGCCCAAAGAACAATAGGTTTTCGTCTTCCTGAAATGGGCGTAGGCCAACGTATGGGTTAAAGGAGGAATGGCTCATGGGGTTTCAGCTTTTAAATCCTTGATAAAAGCTTCAAGAGATGCGCCATCCAGCTGGCTGCTATGGCTTTGGTCCACTAATTTCACCATTGGGTTTTGAGCTACTTTTATGGAGGCGGTAGCTTTTTCAGGTGGGGTTACATAAATGAAAATGTCCTGCCCATAGCGATCATAGTCCATCAGCTTTTTGAGGGTATTTTTAACGCGAATGTCCACCCAGTCCCTGTGGTTTTCGTTGCCGTACAAAAAGATGAATTTTTTAGCCTCGCTAATGTTTGAGTAGAGTGATTTTATATTTTCCTGAGGGTCGCCGTCTTCGGGATTGAAGATTAAGTCCACATTGTACTCGTTCAGAATTTTTTTCAGGCTAAAGGCTTGTTTGAAATCATCTGTATGGGTATCCAAAAGTACTTTTACGGAGGAGCCGTTCGACGATTCCTGGCCTAAGGTTTTTTGCGCCAATTTTTCTTGTAGTTGTTTTGCATATTCATCTATAAGCATGGCCAGTTCGCCTTCATTTCCCCGAACGAACTCATATTTTTTGGGTGCTAAGGTTCCTTCTTGCAGGGCTTCTAAAAATTCTTGATGTTCGTGGCTTTCTATATGTGATATATCTATTTCAGATGAAATCCAGATTAGCTGGGGGGTTTTAGTTCTTAAGCCAATCTCTGTCTGTGTTTGAATGAAACGGGCATCTGTTTCGCCCGGAATTTTTCTCCCGGGGAATTTGCCGAGAATATGTACGGCCAGTTGGGCCTGCTCGATGGCCTCCTTTGTCACTTTTTCATGGTCATTTGCATTGATGACAGAAGTGTCCCCAACTTGTATATTGTATCCCTTTCCTATTAAATCGGCAATAATACCTTCGCGGCGGTCAAACATTGAATCGTTCACTTCGGAAAGGTAGATGGTAAATCCATTTTCTTTTTCCTTGGGAAGACGGACAGGCTCGACGGTTTGGGTATTTTCCTTCGGAAAATCTTCAAAAATCCTGACCAATGCGTTGCGCAGCTGAATCATTTGGGCACCGTATTCAGGACTGGTATTCTTTAGCGGATCACCATAATCATTATTGTCATGAAATGGAAAACCGCTGGTTCCCGTTAATTTGTCCAACCAATTGGTATAGGGAATATTGGACATAAACACCGGAATAATCCGTGATCGGTTTCCCACGGTTAAACCTATTTTTTCCTTGGCGGCTTTTGTATAGAAATGTTCCAGTTCCTTCACGCAATAGTTGGATTGCGGATATAGTCTGGAATACAGACAGATCATTATTGCCGATTTGTCTATGGCTTCGGCAATCGTATTGTCAAAAACCTCGCTTCGGTCCAGGTTTTTGCTGTCCCACCAAATTTTAATATCTCTGGAATGCTTGTTCAGCTTTGTATCAAGATATTTATAAAACTGGTCTATCCAGCCGTCCTGTCCATCCGTTTCAGATTCATTGTCAGCGTGCACATAGCTGATAAAGATGTCATATTCATATCCGGGAATTAAGCCCATAGCGCAAGATTTCAAATTAAAAAAAAAACAGAATATAATATGTGGGGAAGAGTACTAAGCCACTAATTTACAAATTGTAAAGTATATAATTGATTAATTTTCAGCAAAATGTGGAAATGATTTTTTCCGAAGCAGGGCAGGGCGGCATTTTTGCACTGATTATTCTATTTTTTTAGAGGAAATAATTTAGCAAAGCGGGATTGGCGAAAATTGAATAGGCCTAAATCACTATCTTCGTATCCCCAAACACAATCATAATTTTCAATGCAAATTCCCAAAGCTACTATCGTTATTGTACTTGCTTTTTTTTCCATTTACGTTATTTGGGGGTCCACATATATGCTCAATAAAGTTGCCGTGGCGGAGCTGCCGCCCTTCTTTTTGGCCTCCATCCGTTTCACCACTGCGGGGCTTTTGATCTTTATCATTGCAAAGGTGTTGGGCAAAAGTCTTGCAATTACCCGAAAACAGTTTTTGAACACATTTATCGTGGGGGTTCTTTTTCTTTCCTTTGGAAACGGGATTATTGTTTGGGCCTTAAAATATGTGGACAGTGGTTTTGCCGCGCTGGAGATTTCTGCCCAACCCTTGGTTGTGTTGCTGCTTATGTGGTTGCTGCAGGGCAAGCGAATTAAACCCATGTCCTTAGTGGGAGTTGGCCTGGGGATAGGGGGCATCTTTTTGCTGGTGTCGCAGGAACAGCTTATTGCCAAAGAAGGAACCGTGGCCGGAATGATAATGATTTTCGCCTGTATGTTGAGCTGGGCCTATGGAAGTTTATTTGTGGGAAAAGCAGACCTTCCGAAAAACTTTTTTGTAAACACCGGTTACCAAATGTTTACAGCGGGGCTGACTCTTGCAATGGCAAGTTTACTTTTCGGGGAACAATGGATTGCCCCAACCAAATGGAGTCCTTCGGTACAGTGGAGCATGGTTTTATTGATACTTTTTGGAAGTATCGTGGCCTTTACTTCTTTTAATTATTTGCTAAAAAAAGTGTCGCCCGATAAAGTGGCGACATCTACTTATGTGAACCCAATTATTGCGCTTATTCTTGGGTGGTATATTTTGAACGAACACATCACCACACAATCTATGGTAGCGGCGGCGTTGCTATTATCAGGGGTCTATTTCATAAATACAACCAAGACTACCATCACCGTTCCAAGATTTTCCGGAAAAATAAAAAGGGATCACAGAGATTGATTCCTATAAATATGGATTGGGAAATCAATGATTTTTAGAACTTTGAAAATTCAAAAAATAAGTGACGCTGCTTTTTTGAATATCTTTGAAGCGTGTTGAATATTTTTTCCGAAATATTTAAAAAAGATCCAAATGGGCGTATATGTTTAGGCATCAGGGCAAGTCGAGGACGTTAAAACACAATCTGCAGATTGCCTCAATTTTATCTTTTGTAGCTGGAATGGTGAACGTTACCGGATATTTGGCAATACAGCAACTCACTACCAACGTTACGGGGCATTTTGCACTGTTCATTTTTGATTTCAAAAATTTTGAATTCTGGCAGAGCGCCGTTTTTCTACTCTATATATTTTCGTTCCTGTTCGGCTCTTTTGTTTCGGGGGTATTGGTAGAACGGTATAAGGAGAACAAAAAACTAAATGTTTTTGTGCTGCCAACCCTTTTGGAAGTCCTGATTTTCTTGGAGGTAATCCTGCTGTATAATTTTACTGATATCCAATTTCCGCATATCATTGCCTGTTCATTGCTTTTCGCCATGGGCCTGCAAAATTCATTTGTTACCAAAATTTCAAATGCCGTGGTACGGACTACCCATTTAACGGGTCTTTTCACTGATTTGGGCATTGAACTCTCACAGCTCTTTTTTCCGAAGTCGCACCCTAATGCCCATAAAATCAAGGCTACCATTAAATTGCGTATTTACATAATTTCATTCTTCTTTTTGGGCGGAATAACGGCGGGTTACCTTTACAGTGGGTTGGGGTTAAAGACCAACACCCTCATTTTTGCGGCGGTCATTTTGTTGGGCGGTCTTTTTTATGACGAATTCAAATTTCAATGGATCCTGGCTCAAAGAAAACGAAGGCACAGCAAACGGAAATGACCTTCTGCCGCCGAATGGTTTCTTTGGAAAATATTAATGCTTTTTCGAAAAAATTTCGATTAATTTCGCTATTTAAACAATGAAGCGGGCATTGCACATTTTCAGCATTCCCTTCAGTTGAAGTGAAATTAAATAACAATTCCGTTGAGCGATCTGTCCAAATTTGACCAATTCTACTTAAAAATAAAGGGAAACAGATGGTATTGGTACTTTTCAATATTTTGCCGATTCTCTTTGGCCTTTGGTTTTATTATGGCAGGAATAGTCAAAATAATGGATGAACGCTTCGCCAGCGGCCTATCCGAAATTCACCCAATGGGGTCCTATTTGGTCGCGCTCCATCACACGAATTATTACTATCACTTCATAGGAGTTGCCCAGATACTTGCCGCAATTTTGTTGCTAATTCCACAAACGGTCACGCTGGGTGCCTTGCTTTATTTTCCCATTATTGTAAATATTTGCATCCTCTCATTCGCCCTACGGTTTGATGGTTCCTTTGTTTCCGCGCCGCTTATGGTGTTGGCGAACATCTACCTTCTTGTTTGGAATTATGACAGGCTAAAATACCTTTTGCCCTTTAAAAAAATTCCCGATTTTGGAATTGTGGGACGCCCCACAAAATATAGCAATAAATTTCCCGTACTATTCTTCGCGGCCGTGGCAGCGACTTTCGTTTTGATAGTTTCCATTTTTTTATTTGGTTCCCAAGTGATGCCCCACAATTCGTTGAAAGATTGCAACAGCCAGTTCGTTCATACTAAAAGAGAACATGCCGGCGCCGCATTTTGCGAATGCATTCATACTAACGGAAAACCTTTAAAAGAATGTTTGACAGCATTGGAAAATTCGAAATAAAAAATAAATGGGATGCCCCGTGGCTATATTTTGGAAGGGCTTAAACATTAAAAAAGACATTGTATGAAATCTACCATAAACAAATCGGCTTTCCATTTTCTGGCTCAGTTAAGGGAAAACAACAACCGCAATTGGATGCAGGAAAACAAAGAAAGCTATTTGGAAAACGAAGGGAATTTGCGGGATTTTTACGCCGCGGTACAGCGTGATTTGAACCTTTCCGATGAAATTGCAGCAATGAAAATTTACAGAATAAACCGCGACATACGGTTCAGTCCAAACAAAACGCCGTATAACCTGCACCGAAGCGTTAGTTTCAGCAGGGCAGGGGCACAGCGGCGCGGGGGGTATTATTTGCGGTTGGAGCCCGGGAACAGCTACATGGCAGGCGGATTTTTTGATCCGAACCCCGCCGACCTTTTTCGCATTCGAAAGGAATTTGAAGTGGACAGTACCGAAATCCGTAAAATCCTGTCGCAACCCGATTTCAAAAAAGCCTTTGGAAATTTCAATCAAACTGACGCCGTTAAAACGGCCCCAAAAAATTTCAGCAGCGCTCATGAAAATATTGACCTGATCCGGCTTAAGAATTATTTTGTTTCCCACCCCTTTACTGATGAAGAAGTTTTTGCGCAGGATTTTAAGGCCAAATTGGTGTATCACTATCAATTGTTGCGCCCGTTTTTTGATTATATGAGCGAAGTTTTGACCACGGATTTGAACGGGGTTTCACTAATAGAATAACGGGGCCATTCAACTCTAAAAAAAAAGAGCCTTCAAAACGAAGGCCCTTACTTGTAGAATTGGGGAAAAAAATATTATTTCAATTTAAAGGTAACTCTGCGGACCAATTGTCGCGCGGGCGATGATGATTTATCTACGCTACTATCTTCGCCGCCACCACGATAGGTCAATCTGTTTTCGGCAATGCCGGCAGCAATCAATATGTCATACACTCTTTTGGCCCTTCTTTGGGAAAGTGCTTGGTTGTATTCCGGGTTTCCAAGTTCGTCGGCATAACCAATAAGCTCTGCACTGGACCCGGGATTGTCTTTCATATATTTAATTAGATAATTTATTGCTTCCAGTGAATAGGTTTCGGGTTTGTCACTATTAAATTGGAAATATACGTTCACATATCCTTTGTTCAATAATTCGGCTACGTTTCCATCACCGCCTCCTTTTATGTATTCTTCTTTTTTAAGATAGCGCTCATCAAGTGAAGGTTCAATTTCATCTGGGATTCCGTTTTTGTTTTTATCTACGGCAATTCCTTTGGTATCAACCGCCACGCCAGACATGGTGTTGGGCTCTCTGTCCAAATAATCCGGCACGCCGTCCTGATCGGTATCAATTAAATCTGTTTCCAGTTTTTCCACGCGCTCTTCAAGGCTTATAATTCTTTCTTTCAAATCCGTTTTTTCAGAATACCAATCTGCATGTTTGTTGGCACTTCCGAGGTAAAAGTTCAAACCTATGGAGGCGTGCACCATAAAGCCATCCACATCCCTTTTTTCATTAATAAGGGTTCCGTCAACGGTATGGGTTTGCCGAATGTTGCCAATGGCCGACACGTCGCCAAATAAGGAAACGCTATTTCCCAATTTCAACATGGGGGAAATTCCTCCCATAATGTGCAACATATTGTCCATTCCGTCCATATCGATAGGGCTTTTGTGGTCCATCATGGAGTAGCCCGCGCCTCCATGGACCAAAAGGCCCACGTTATTACTCCAATCACTGAAGTTCAGAAGGCTGGTAAGGTTAACGACTCCTTCCAGGGAACCGCGGTAATAATTGGTTTTGAAAGGCAGGCTTTCATCACTGTTCTTTAGCGCGCTATAGCCTAAGCCCAAACGCATTCCGAATTTATCATTGAACATATAACGAACCCCCAATTGGCCCTGTCCAAAGGCTGGGGTATTGGTGAAATAACCGGGCGCAAAAGGTCGGGACGTTTTGTGAACGCCTCCGGAAACCTCGATGGACCAGCGGTTATACTCTCCGTCTGTATTTTGGGTGAGTGTGGTGGTTGGAGTTTCTTGGGCAATCAGAATTCCTGAGGCCAAGAAAATTAGGGGCAGTAGTAATTTTCGCATAATTGTAGGTTTTAGTTTTACGAAAATACCTACATTTTTACACAGGTGAAAGTTTACCCTTCAATTTAAATTTTATTTAACAGCAAAAAAAACAACAATAGTCCCCGGAACGTGGTGTCATTGTGCCTTTAGAAGACTTATTCTTTCAAAATATAACAGATTGTCCTTGATGCGTTCCTTCACTATATCCATCATTCTTTTATTGAGTGCAGATGAATTTTGAATATAAATATCAAATTCGTCCAATGTGAATTGGCCAATGAGGATTCCTTTCAGCGAATTGCGGAATTTCATGTCCTTGTGGATGGCGTTTTCAATATAATCCAGTTTTTTTTCAACGTTCAGCTCATAGAACACATTTTTATGTTTTGAAATGTAATTTCGAAAAATGGCAAGCAACAACTCATGCTGAAGCTTCGCCACCGGACGCAGGGTCTGGTTTTGGAAATGTTCATCGGCAGACATATTGTTAGTGATTTTTGCAGAAGGGATTTCGGGGCGCATTTTAAGCAGTAAACTATCTCGTGTTTCCATGATATGGTTTTCTTTAAAATTATAAATACTACTTGCGTTTTTCAGGCCGGGCCCAATTAGTTATAAACCTTCTTTTCAACAATGTTGCTATCTTTGGAAATAGACAGAAAACCAACCGTACTCATGAAAATATTTTCATCACAGCAATTAACCGCGGCAGATGCCGCTACGGCCAAAAAACAGGGAATCACCACCGAAGTTTTAATGGAGCGCGCTGGCACCCAAATATTTTCGTGGGTGCACAACAGATTGCAGGGCGCGCCCGTTCCTATTCATATTTTCTGCGGAATTGGCGACAACGGTGGCGATGGACTGGTTGTGGGCCGGCTATTGTTCGAGCACGGCTATGACGCCATTGTTTATGTTGTGAACTGTAGCGATAAGCGTTCAAAGAACTTTTTGGCCAATTATGATAAAATAAAAAGCGCTTCCAAAAAATGGCCCATTTTATTGACCGGCGAAGATGATTTCCCCGAAATAAACGCGGAAGATATCATTCTGGATGCCATTTTCGGCAGTGGGCTGAACCGTTGTCCCGGCGGATGGGTTAAAAAATTAATTCAATATCTCAATAGCACCCAAGCTTTTATATTGGCAGTAGATCTCCCCAGCGGGCTTTATGCCAATGCGCCTTTGGAAGACAGGGAAGCCGTCGTGATAGCAAACCATACACTAACCTTCCACGCGCCAAAACTTTCCTTTTTGTTGCCGGAAACAGCGTTTTTTGCTACCCATTTCACTATTTTGGATATCGGTCTGGATCCCGAAATTTTTCACCAAATGCAACCGTTGGCCGAGCTGGTTTCAAAAACGGAGGCACGGTTATTTTATAGACCGCGAGAGAAATTTGGCCACAAAGGCACGTATGGGCATACCTTGATTGTCGCGGGAAGCTATGGAAAAATCGGGGCGGCGGTTCTTTCAACCTGTGCCGCATTTAGAATTGGCGCAGGAATGGTTACTACCGTTGTTCCAAAATGTGGATATACCATTTTGCAGAGCTCAATTCCTGAAGCAATGGTTATTACCGATAAGGAAGAAAAATACATAAGCGAAATTATCATCGACTTTGAACCGGCGGCCATTGGGGTAGGTATGGGAATTGGCAAAAACAAGGCTACGGCCTCTGCTTTGGAAATGCTTTTCAAGGACAGTAAAATCCCATTTGTGATTGATGCAGATGCCCTGAATATTATTTCAGAAAATAAGGTATTGTTAAAGTCAATTCCGAAAAATTCTATATTGACGCCCCATCCGGGCGAGTTGAAAAGATTGCTGGGACCTTGGAGAAATGATTATGACAAACTTGAAAAGGTCAAAAAATTTTCAAAAAAGCACAAAGTGGTTGTAGTTATAAAGGGAGCTTATACGGTTACGGTACATAACGATACATTTTACATCAATGCCACTGGAAATTCGGGAATGGCAACCGCCGGAAGTGGTGATGCCCTGAGCGGCGTAATAACCGGTTTGCTGTCCCAGGGCTATGAACCTTTGCAAGCTGCAATTTTTGGTGTTTACATGCACGGATATGCAGGCGATATTGCCGCTAACTTCTTGGGATTTGAAGCCATAATGGCGAACGATATTATAGCGAATTTGTCCGAAGCCTATTTAGATTTATTTGCTGAAACGCCCCAAACAGAAATGGAACCCACCGAGGAAAATACCGAATAATTGAACGCCATTTTTATATTTTTTTTTGCATTTAAATTGAAATCACATCTTTTTTTAAAATGAAGAAAAGTAGTTCACCAATTTAAAAGTAGTATTTTTACAAAAAGTTTCTTCACGATGCAAAAAAACCATTACATAAGCTCTGAAATTCTGGACTTGGCCGTTATTAAGGAAATTATAGACAACCATAAAAAACTTGAACTTTCAGAAGAAGCACAATTAAATATCAAAAAATCGAGGGAGTATTTGGTCAATAAAATGAAAGACAACCAAACTCCGGTTTACGGCATAAACACTGGTTTTGGTTCCTTGTGCAATGTGAAGATATCTTCGGAAAACCTATCAAAACTGCAAGAGAATTTGGTAATGAGCCACGCCTGCGGCACCGGTGATTTGGTCCCGAAACCCATCATAAAACTGATGCTTCTGCTTAAAGTCCAATCCTTGAGTTACGGATATAGTGGCGTTCAGATTGAGACGGTGCAACGGTTGATGGATTTTTACAACCATGATATTTTGCCCGTGGTGTACACCCAGGGAAGTCTGGGAGCATCGGGAGACTTGGCACCTTTGGCTCATCTTTCGTTGCCGCTACTGGGCAAAGGTGAGGTTTATTATGGCGGCGATAGGATTTCCGCTGAAAAGATGCTGAAAAAGTTTAATTGGGAACCCATAAAATTACAGGCCAAAGAAGGGTTGGCACTGCTCAATGGCACCCAATTTATGAGTGCCTACGGCGTGTATTTGCTTCTGAAAAGTTTCAAACTATCCTATTTGGCAGATTTGATAGCGGCTGTTTCCATAGATGCTTTTGACTGCAACATGAGCCCTTTCAATCCTTTGGTACACTTGGTTCGCCCGCACCGCGGACAGATAAAAACCGCAGAACAAATAGTAGCGTTTTTGGACGGGAGCAAATTGGGGCAAACGGAAAAGAAAAATGTGCAGGATCCCTATTCCTTCCGTTGCATTCCCCAAGTCCATGGAGCAACAAAGGACACCTTGCATTTTGTCCATAAAACCCTTAAGACCGAAATAAATTCCGTGACCGATAATCCAAATGTCTTTGTAAAGGAGGACACAATAATTTCCGGCGGTAATTTTCACGGGCAGCCGTTGGCCCTGGCCTTAGATTATTTGGCCATTGCAATGGCCGAACTCGGAAATATTTCTGAAAGAAGGACCTATCAACTTGTGTCCGGACTTCGCGATTTGCCTGCGTTTTTGGTGGATAATCCGGGGCTCAACAGCGGGTTTATGATTCCGCAATATACCGCTGCAAGCATAGTGAGCCAAAACAAACAGCTGTGCACGCCCGCCTCTGTAGATTCAATCGTTTCGTCAAATGGACAAGAAGATCACGTGAGTATGGGTGCAAATGGAGCCACAAAATGCTTGAGGGTTGTTGAAAATGTGGAGACCGTCCTCGCCATTGAATTGATGAATGCCTCACAAGCACTGAAATTCAGGGAGCCCGCGAAATCTTCCCCTTTTATTGAATCATTTTTAAAGCCGTATAGATCTGTAGTTCCGTTTATGGAAAATGACCGCTTGTTGGCCGATGATATCCACGCCAGCGTCGCTTTTTTGCTTTCCCTGGATTTGGACACGGATATCTTATTCGCATAAAATACTAAAAGTGTTTTAATGAATTTATATGAAGCAAACCCTTTTCATAGCCATTTTTCTATTTACGGGTATTTCCGTTTTTTCACAGGGTTATAAGCCTTTATTGGATAATTTGAACGAATGGCACTTTACCACCTGTAACTTTGGGTGTCTCACAGATATGTATTTCACGGACGGCGATACCATAGTGGATGGAACGAGCTACAAAATTTTGGACGGCTACCATTATATCTCGCGAAGTTTTTTAATTCGCGAGGATATTGCTTCGAAAAAAGTTTATTTGAAAATAGTTTCCAGCGGCTTCGGTGAAGAATTTTTGTTATATGATTTTTCGCTCAGCGAAGGAAGTACGCATTTTATGAAAAATCCCATTACACCGTTTCCGCAGGACGGGGGTCCGTTTATTCTGGATTCAATTGTCGAAAGGCCGCTTGTGGACGGTGCGCAGTACAAACATTTTTACTTTTCCCCTGCGCCCGGAAACACCGCGAGTACGGAAAGCGCCGTTTGGATTGAAGGGGTGGGTTCGCTCTCGATGATCAATGCCCCGGGCGGGCATCCAAACATAAACGGGGTGGGCCATTTAAGTTGTTCTTTTAAGAATTCCGAGGTGTTTTATGCGAATCTGGATTCCATCAGTGACTGTGTTCCCTTTATACTGAAAACTTCAAAATATTCCCTTCAAAATGTAGTGGC